>CAYMGL010000118.1:0-4153 GCA_964389945.1 uncultured Actinomycetota bacterium | reverse complement strand
CCGTCGCCGTCGGTCGCAGCGCCGGCCCCGGTGCAGACCTTCGCGCCGGACGGGGACGTCGCCTCCAGCGGCGGTGTCATCGTGGAACGCGACGCTCCGGACCGCGTCGTCCCCAGCGAACGTGAGGTGCCCACCGGACAGGGCGATGCACCCGGCGCCAACGACACCGTCAACGACGTGTCGCTGCAGGCGGGCTACGTCGAACCGGTCACGACGGCCGACGGGCAGCGCGCCCCCGCCCGTTCGCCCGCGGAGCGGCTGCCGATGGCGCTGCTGGGCGTGGTCCTCGTGCTGCTCGTCGGCGCCGTCGGCGCGGCCGCGTGGACCCTGCGCAGGGTCGACCGTGGTGCGGCCCGCTAGCGGTACTCGGGGTTGGGGTGGTCGAACCTCGCGCCGTCGTCCCATGCGCTGCGTGCGTTGCCGTGCGCCGGGATCCCGCCGGCGTCCCGCAGCAGCCGGGCGAGGTGGAGCAGGTTCCAGGTCATGAAGGTCGTGTTGCGCCGCGTGAAGTCGTTGCCGACGCCCACGACCGTCCCGTCGTCGCGCACGTCGCCGTAGCTGGGTCCCGGCCCCGCCTCGCCGATCCAGCCGGCGTCGGCCTGCGGTGGGATCGTGTACCCGAGGTGCTGCAGGCTGTAGAGCGTGTTCATCGCGACGTGCTTGATGCCGTCCTCGTTGCCGGTCACCAGCACGCCGCCGACGCGGCCGTAGTACGCGTACTGGCCGTCGTCGTTCAGTTCGCCCGAGAAGCCGTACAGGCGCTCGACCACCTGCGTGCAGACGCTCGACTTCTCGCCGAGCCAGATGGGGGTGCCGAGCACCAGGATGTCGGCCGCCATGACCTTCTCCTGGATCGCCGGCCAGTCGTCGCTGTCCCAGCCGTGGTCGGTCATGTCCGGGTACACGCCGAACGCGATGTCGTGGTCGACCGGCCGCACGACCTCGCAGCTGACACCCTGCTGCTCCATGATCGCGACGCTGTTGTCGATCAGCAGGCGCGTGTGCGACGTCTGGGGGCTCGGCTTGAGGGTGCAGTTGAGGAACAGCGCCCGCAGGTCGTGGTAGGTCGTCTCGGACATGTCGCTGCCTCCGGGCCGGGGGAGTGGGCGAGGAGCTCCCGCGCTTCGTAGCCTTGCAGACCGACGAGGGAGGTCGAAGGTGACGGGACGTCGGCGTGGGCCAGCGATGGTCGCCCTGTGCGCCGTGCTGCTGCTGTTCGGCGTGTCGGTGCTCCCCGCGGGGGCAGCGGGCGTCGACTGCGACGAGAAGCCCGACAACCCGAACTGCCCGTCACCGGACCCGGAACCGACGTCACCACCGCCGAGCCCGTCGCCCTCCCCGGCACCGGCGCCACAACCACCTCCACCGTCGCCGAGCCCCTCACCCTCGCCCAGCCCCTCTCCCTCCCCGTCGCCCTCGCCGAGCCCGACCGAGAACTGCGGTGCCGCCGAGGAGGGCGCGGTCTCGTTCGGTGACGTGGATCGCGACTGCGACGGCACACTGCTCCTCAGCGAACAGGGGAGCCCGACGTCCATCCGGCGATCCGTGGACGTCCCGGACCCGGCCGACGATGCCGCCGGGGACGAGGCGGCAGCCGGGCCGGTCGAGGACCGCTTCGAGCCGACCGAGTTCGTCCGGGGCTCGCTGGTGGACTTCGACACCGAGTCCGAGCAGGGCGGCACGATCCGCGAGGGGTCGCTGATCTACACGCCCCCGGACGGCTTCATCGGCGAGGACCGCTACACGTTCCTCTACGACGACGGCGAGTGGATCCGTGAGGCAGAGGTCCGGGTCGAGGTGCGTCTCGCCGCGGCCGACGACGCGGAGCCCAGCCCGAGCCCGTCCGCCACGCCGACCGAGGACGACGGCGAGGACGCCGCCGAGCGCGCGCTCGCGCAGGGCTCGCTGTTCGACTTCGACGACGGCGACCGCTGGGACCCCCCGTGGCTCGCGTGGCTCGCGGTGCTCGCCGGTGGCCTCGTGGCGCTCGCCCTGCTCTGGTGGCTCTTCCTCGAGGTGCGGATCCAGGACCGGTTCCGCTGATCACCACCGGTTGGGGTGACCGCCCGACCAGGGGCCGTCGTCCTCGTCGCGACGGGTGACCGTGCGCAGCTCCTGCTCCAGCGAGGCCGTCCGGGCGAGGAGTGCCCCCAGGCCGTCGCAGAGGAAGGCCGCGATCATCAGCACCGCACCCGCGGCGAACGTGATCACCCAGATGACGACGGCCAGCGCCGTCCCGCCGCCGGAGCGGTAGACCACGGCACCGGCGACCACACCGACGAGCCCGAGCACGTACGCGAGCGCACGCGCGACGTTGGCCGCCCCGCGCAGGTCCTTGGGGCGCGGGACGCGGTCGCCGCCCGTGGTGTCCGGTCCGTCGCTCAGTGCTTGACCACCGGGTCGAGCTCCTTGGCGCTGTCGACCCACTTCTGGACGACCTTCACCGACGGCGTGCGCTGCACGAGCTTCTTGCGCTTGGCAGCGTTCGCCTCCTCCATGGCCCGGGTGAGGTTCTCGGCGTTGCGGCGCCGCAGCTCCTTGACGGTGTCGACGCCCGCGGCCTCCAGGAGGTCCGAGTACTGCCGGCTGACGCCCTTGACGCGCATGAGGTCCGCGCGGTTCACCCACTCGAGCAACTGCTTGGCGTCCACGCCGGTCTCCTTGGCGAGTGCGTTGCGGCCCTTGCGGGTCGCGCCCTCCTCCAGCAGCTTCTCGCAGGTGCGGATCCCCGCCTTCTGGAGCTTGCCGGCGTTGCGAGGGCCGATCCCCTCGATCGTGGTGACGGAGGCCATGTTCCAACTCCCTCGTTCGTGTGGGTCGCCGTCGACCCGGACCGCGCAGAACACTAGGCACGCAGGTGCCGGCTGTGCGGGCCGACGGTGCATGTACGTTCACGACGGGAGGAGGTCCGGATGCAGTGGGACGAGCAGCACGCTGCCGTGTCGCGGCTCGAGGAGCACCTCGCCGGCCTGCCCGACGACCGTGCGCTGCCGGACCTCGCCACGATCCTCGCGGACGCGGACGTCCCGATGGAGGTCGTCGAGGCGGACGAGCGGGCGCGCAAGGTCCTGCACGAGGCGATCCTCGCCCGGCCGCTCGCCTCGCACGAGGCCGTCGAGCAGCGCCGGGTCGAGGTCGAGCTGCTGACCATCGAGGTCGGTGTCCTCACGGCGACGCTGGACGCCGGCGCGGACGCGGCGGCGACGGCCGCCGCCCGGGCGCGGCTCGCGCAGATCCGGGACCGCCTCTCGTCACTCCGACGAGGCCTCTGAGGCTGCGTCGGCGAGGTCGAGCCCGGTCCAGCGTCGGAAGGCCTCGACCTGCTCCGGGGCCGGGTCGTCGACGGCCACGATCGACAGCTCCGGTCGCGGGGCACCGAGCTCGACCTCGAGGTCGAGCAGCCGTGAGCCGCGGGCGACGGTCACGGTGACGGTGTCGCCGGCACGGAAGCCGGCGAGCGCACGTTCCAGCTCCCCGCCACGGACGAGCAGGCCGTCGACGGCCACGAGGCGGTCCCCACCCGTGACGCCGGCCGTCCACGCCGGGCCGTCGCGCAGCGCGACCGTGAGCAGGACGTCGCCGTGGTCCTCGCGGACGTGCACGCCGAGGTCGGGCCGCACGGTCTCGGCCTCGGACGCCTCCAGCCGCAGCCCGACCGTGCCCAGCAGCTCGGCGACCGGCGGTGGCGTCGTGCCGCGGACATGGGCGTCGACCAGGTCCGTCAGGTCACGGCCCGCCGCGTCCGACAGCGCGGTCACGACGTCGTCGTGGGTGTAGCCGCGATCGGGGTACCCGGTGGCCTGCTGGTGGCCGAACCGGTCCCAGAGCAGGCGGAACGCCTCGTCGAGCCCGTCCCCGTCCGGGGCCTCGCTGCGCAGCAGCAGGTCCAGCCACGCGGCGATGACGGCCCCGTGGGTGTAGTAGTTCGTGCCGGCGTTCGCGGAGTTCTCGTCCGACACGTACAGCCCGGTCCAGGCGTGCCACGAGGCGTCGGTGACCGACTGGCGGGCGGCGCCCGGGGTGCGCTGCAGCCAGACGAGGTCGTCGCGCAGCGCGTCCAGGTACTCGCGGGCGCTGGACAGGCCGGCGCGCGCGGGCAGCAGGTCGTCGTAGTAGGCCGTCCACCCCTCGGCGACCCACAGGCTCGTGGTGT
>CAYMGL010000117.1:0-8052 GCA_964389945.1 uncultured Actinomycetota bacterium | reverse complement strand
CCGTGGTGGGTCCTCGGCGTCGCCGGCTTCGAGGAGGGCACCTCCGAGGGCAAGCAGGTCCTGTCGGGGACCTTCCCCGACGTCGTCGCCGACTTCACGCAGGACCTGCCGTACTGCGACGTCTGCACCGAGGGCACGCAGTCGGTCGGCGGCACGTCCTTCGCGACGCCGCTGACCGCGGGGGTGGCCTCGAAGGTGCTGCTCGACGCGCGCCGCGCGGCCGGTCACGTGGGCGGCATCGTGGAGAACGCCGAGGGTGTCATGGTCATGGTCGACCGCGAGGGTGCGGACGACATCACGACCTGGGACCTGCGTCGCGCGATGGAGGTCGGCGCCTTCGTCCCCACCGAGCTCGACCCGACGGCCGTCCTGGAGACTGCCGCGCCGGTCAACCCGGTGCTGCCGGCCACGCAGGTCGGGTGGGGTGCGATCAGCGCCGAGCCCGAGCACGAGGTCGTCGCACGCGCGTCCGCCTACCTCGCCGACGGCACCGAGACGGCCAAGCCCACCGGCACCTGCGACTTCATGACCGGGCTGATGACGTTCCGCTACACGACCTGGGACGCCTACCCGACCTCCCCCACCTTCGGTGAGGACAGCAGCGCCGACTCGCCGTACGTCGCCTGCTAGGCCCACCCGCCCCCACCTCGCTGTGACGCCAGCGCCGCACTCCAGCGGCGCTGGCGTCACGGCTCGAGGAGATCGCTCAGGCGTTCGCGCGGCGGTCTGCCAGCTCGCGCTCGAGCGCGACGATGCGCTGCTCGACCTCGTGGACCCCGCTGGCCTCGTCGATCTCGGCGTTCAGGTTCACGAGCACGGTCGGCTCGAAGCCACCACCGCCGGGACCGCCACCGCCGCCGACCTGCCCGGCACTGACGCGGCGTGCGACGAGCTGCTCGTGCCGCTCGCGCAGCGTGCGCAGGTCGTCCTCGAGCTGGTCGGTCGGCCTCGCCGCGAGCCCCGCGCGACGGGCCTCGGCCCGGAGCTCGGCACGACGCTCACGGAGGTCGAGGCGGCGACCGAAGTCCTCAGCGGGCAGCGCCGCAAGCTGCTGCTCGATCGCTGCGAGCTCGCGTCGGATCGTGTCGACGTCGGTCACGACTTCGGGGGCTGGTTGATGCCGTCCTCGGACCAGCCGCCACGACCGAAGTCGAAGAGGCGGCGAAGGCCGGGCTGGGAGACCGACGAGCGACCGGGGTCGAAGGATCCCTCGGCCTCCTCCCGACGCAGCCATCGGGAGAGTGCAGCCATGACGGCGACGAATCCTGCGACGGCGAGGGCGTACCCCATCTCGTGCTCCTGAACGGGCTCCTCACCGTGCCGGCGCACGACCCAGCGGTCAACGGTGTGCCAACAGTGAGTTACAGCTCGATCAGCCCGTCCGCGCCCTCCGGGTCCGCGGGCTCCTCGCACGTCGGGCACCAGTGGGTGACCTCCAGGACCGTGCCACAGCGGGTGTGGACGGCCGGGTCGCCGCCCTCGGTGTCGGCCCAGGCAGCCAGCAGCCGGAGCACGCCGGCGAGCTCCCGGCCGCGGTCGGTGAGCCCGTAGGCGTGGCGCACCGGCCGCTGCTGGTACGGCGTCGCGACCACGAGCCCGTCGTCCTCGAGCTGCCGCAGCCGTGAGGTCAGTGCGTTCGGGCTGATGCCCTCGACCCGCTCCTCGAGCTCGGAGAAGCGCGCCGGGCCCGACAGCAGCGCGTGGACGAGCAACAGCGTCCAGCGATCACCGACCAGGGCCGCAGCCCGGTCCAGCGCGCGTCGTTCCTCGGTCATCCCCATGCCCCAGAGCCTACGGGTGGCACTGCGTCGCCCACGCGCAGGTCTGTTGCGGCTCGGTTCTCGTAGTCACTATCGAATCCATAGTGACAAGCGTACGCTCGCGACAACCACCTCGAACGGAGCCCCCCATGTCCGACCTCAGCACCACCATCCGCACCGTCGCCGACACCGCCGCACCCTCGGTGGTCCGCGTCCACGGCGGCCACCACCGCGGTGGCCCGAGGACCGTCGGCGTCATCATCGACACCGACCGCATCCTGACCAACGCCCACGGGGTCCCCGGTGAGGGCGAGGTACTCGTCCGCTTCGCCGACGGCGACACCGCCACCGCCACCGTCTCCGGCCGGGACCACGAGGGCGACCTCGCCGTGCTCGAGGTCGCGACGGGCGACCGCCCCGCCCTGGCCTGGGCCGACGCAGCGCCCGAGCTCGGTGACGTCGTCGTGGCGGTCGTCCCGACCCGCGACGGCGTCCGCGCCACCCACGGCACCGTCTCCTCGACCGGTCGCCGCTTCCGCGGCCCCGGCGGCCGCCCGATCGACGACGGCGTCGAGCACACCGCGCCGCTCGCGCGTGGCTCGTCCGGCTCCCCCATCCTCGACGCCGAGGGTCGGCTGCTGGGACTCAACACCCACCGGACCGAGCCGTTCTACCTCGCCATCCCCGTCGGCGAACGCCTGCGCGCCCGCGCCGACCAGCTCGGTCGCGGCGAGGCACCGACGCGCCGACACCTCGGCATCGCGGTCGCGCCGCCGCACGTCGCGGCCAAGCTCCGCGGCGCCGTGGGACTCGCGCCCCGCAGTGGCGTGCTCGTCCGCGGCGTCGAGGAGGACGGCCCCGCGGCTGCCGCCGGCATCGAGCGCGGCGACCTCCTCGTCGCGGCCGGGGAGCGCGAGCTGTCCTCGCCCGACGACCTGTTCGTCGTGCTCGCCGACGCGCCGAGCGAGCTGACCCTGACCGTCGTCCGCGGCGAGGCCGAGCGCGAGGTCACCGTCACGTTCGACTGACTGCGACGCGACACGCAGACGGGGCGACCGCACGTGCGGTCGCCCCGTCCCGTCGTGGGAAGGTCCGGTCAGCTCTCGGGCCATGCTGCGTCGATGGACTGCAGCACGGACTGGAGGTTGTCCGGTCCGTCGTTGGTGTAGTTGTTCATCCCGGTCCAGAACTCACCCGAACCGACCGACGGTGGCATGAGGTCCGACGCGTCGAAACGTGCCGTCCCCTCCGCGAGGTTCGCATACAGCTCCTCGGCCGCCTGCCGGATGATCGGGTTCTGCTCACACTCCGGATCGGTGCTGAAGTTCGCCGGGATCGTGGTCGTGCCAGCCTCCTGGCCGTACCCACAGCTGACCTCCGCGCTGGTGTACTCCAGCATGAAGTCCACGATCTCCTGACGCGGCTCGAAGATCGCCGCGAGACCGCCAGCCATCAGCGTGCCGCTGTTGCCACCGATGGTCGGGAACGGGAAGAAGTTGTAGTCCTCGATCGGCTCCAGGCCCTCCGGGAAGAACGCCGGGATGAACGTCGCCTGCCGGTGCATCCAGCACTTCGGCTCGTCGTCGAACATCGGGTCCGGCGCATCACGGAAGTCGTTGGACGCGATGTTCTCGTGACCACCGAACACGAACGGCGTGCCACCGGCCTCACCGAACACGACCTCACCGAAACGCTCGGCCGCAGCAGTGATCTCCGGGGAGTCGAACAGCAGGTCGTGGGTGACCCAGTTGTCGTACACCTCGGTGCCCTGGTCACGCAGGACGATGTCCTCCATCCAGTCCGTCGCCGGCCAACCGGTCGCGGCCTCCGAACCAGTGCCCAGGCAGAACGGCGAGGTCCCACCCTCCGCCATCTCGGTGGACAGCGCCATCAGCTCTTCCCAGGTCTCCGGGATCTCCCAACCCGCTTCCTCCCAGGCCGGCACGTTGTACCAAATGGCCGACTTGAAGTTCACCGTGTCGGGCCAGCCGTAGTGCTTGCCGTCGTACTCACCGAGCGACATCAGGTACTCGCCGAACCGCTCCTCCAACGCCGCGACGTCGACACCGAGGTCCTCCAGCGCGATCGCGTTGCCCTGCTCGGCCTGCTCCACGACAGCACCCGGCTGCGGGAAGAACCCGATGTCCGGCGGGTTGCCACCCTCGATCGCGATGATCACGTCCTGCTCGAACGAGTCCGAACCCGTGTACGTCGCATCGACGCCCAGGTTCTCGTTGGCCGCCGCGATCACGTTGTTGATCGCGTCCGCCTCCTCACCAGACGCGGCACCACTGATCTCAATGGTCCCGGTGTCCTCCTCCAACGTCACCTCACCATCACCGTCACCGCCACTCTCGACGCTGCACGCAGCGAGCGCCACGCCGATGACGGCCACCGACGCAACGCGCCGCATGGCTGTTCCTGTTCTCCCTGACTTCACGAGCTGCTCCCCTTGTGTGCTTCTCGAGGCGCACACGGAGGACTCGTCACCCCCGCTACTACCCCGGCAGTAGGACGTTAGTGGATCACCGCGTCCGAACGGGAGGACAACAGCCCAGACTTCGCAGAACCGGCCGCAGGACCTGCTCAGAGGTCCGTGCCGGGGGTCTCCTCGAGCACCTGCGCCTCGCGCTCCGACGCCACCTCGACCGTCCGCTCGTCGGGCACGCTCCGCAGCACGCTGTCGATGTACTCCTGGGCCGTGTCGTGGAAGTCGAGGTCGCGGTCCTCGGCCCCGCACCGCGCCCACCAGTAACGCAGCGCCTCGTGGAAGACCTGTGCGGGCTCGCGCTTCCCACGGACCTCCTCGGGCACGCGTTCGAGGACCCCGTTGAACGACATCTCGAGCCAGCGGTGCGCCACGTACTCCTCGGAGTACGGCACACCCTCGGTCTCGCGCAGCCACGCCCCGAAGCTGGCGATGTCGTTGAGCAGGCTGCGCGCCTGGTTCTCCTGCGCCTCGACCCCGGTGAGCTCCTTGAGCCGCCTCGTGTGGCGGCCCGGCTCGAGCACGGACGTCCGCAGCCTGAGGCGGTAGCCGGCCTCGTGGTCCCCGACGATCTCGACCTCCTCGACGTCGAAGCCGAGGTCGTTGATCCGCTGGAGCCGTTCGTGGATCCGGTAGCGCTCCTCGTCGGCGAAGACCTCGTCGGTCGTCAGCTCCTGCCACAGGGCCTCGTACCGGGTGCGGAGGTCCTCGGCGAGCAGGGGGACGTCCACGTCCGGGGGCAGGACGCCCGAGGCCATCAGGTCGAACAGCTCGCCACCGATCCGCTCGACCGCGAGGTCGATGTCGTAGCGGCGCTGTCCGTCGGTCAGCCCGCTGTCGTGCAGCTCGCCGGTCTCGGTGTCCACGAGGTAGGCGGCCAGCCGGTGCGCGTCGCGTCGGAAGAGCGTGTTCGACAGCGAGCAGTCACCCCAGTGGAAGCCGACGAGGTGGATGCGCACGAGCAGGTCGACGAGTGCGTCGAGCATCGGTTCCCGCAGTCGCTCTGCGTCCTCCCGCACGAACAGCAGCCGGTACGGCAGCGCGTACTCCAGCTGGCGCGTGATGAGGATGGACTGCAGCTCCTCGCCGTTGGCGTCGTGCCGGCCCCGGACCACGCCGACCACGTCGACGACCGGCACCTCCTCCTCCCTGAGGTGGCGCAGGAAGCGCCACTCGCGGTCGGCCAGCCGCGGCGGCAGGGCCTTGAGGAAGTAGTTGCGGTCCCCGTAGCGGACCGTCCGCACGACGTGCCGGTGCAGGCCGGTCGGCACCTCGACGATCCGGGGGTGGTCCCAGTCCTCGAGCCGCTCCTGCCACGGCAGGTCGAGGAAGTCGGGGTGGCCGGTCCTGGCCTGGAGCTGGAAGCGCATCCGTCGTCACCTCCTCGAGAACGTACGGCCGTGCGGTCAGTCGGAGAGCAGCCACACCGCATCGTCGGGCAACAGCTGCCCCGCGACCGGCGACGGCCCCGAGGCGAGCAGCAGCTCGCCGTCCGGCAGGTCGACCGGTTGGGTCCCCATGTTCACCGCGCACACGAGGCCCGACCCGCGTCGGAACGCGACGACGTCGCGGCCGAGGTCGAGGAACGTCGCCTCCTCGTCGTCGATCGCGTGCTCGCTGCGCAGTCGGAGCGCACGACGGTGGAGCTCCAGCGTGGAGGCGTCGTCGCCGACCTGCTCACGCACGGCGTACTCGGCGTACGCCGGCGGCTGCGGGAGCCACGGCTCGCCGGCGGGGCCGAACCCGAGCGCATGGGCGTCGGCGTCCCACGGGATCGGCACCCGACACCCGTCGCGCCCCTTCAACGTCCCGCCGCTACGGCGCCACTCCGGGTCCTGCAGCACCTCCGTCGGCAGCTCGGTCGCCTCGGGGAGGCCGAGCTCCTCGCCCTGGTAGAGGTAGGCGGCCCCGGGCAGTGCGAGGAGCAGCAGCGACGCGGCTCGCGCCCGACGCGCACCGAGCTCGTCGTCGAGCAGCCCGCGGTCGCCCTCGAGCAGCCACTCCTTGGCATCGAGCTCCACGGGCAGCCCGAACCGGGTCGGCGGGCGCACGACGTCGTGGTTGCCCCAGACCCAGGTCGGCGCGGAACCGACCGCAGCCGCCTGTTCGAGCGCCTCCGGGATGTTGCGGTTGTGCCGCCACCCGCGCCACCCGTCGTCCCAGAACGAGAAGTTGAACGCCTGGTGGTACTCGTCCGGCCGCAGGTAGAGCGGCCGACGCTCGGGGTGGACCCACGCCTCGGCGACCAGCATCCGGTCCCCGTACTCGTCGCAGACCCGGCGCCAGCCACGGATGATCTCGTGCACGTCGTCGCGGTCCCAGAACGGGTGGTTGCCCTGCGGCTGGCGCTCCGCCTCACCGGGCTCCACGTCGCGGAAGGTCTGGTCCTTGGTCAACGAGTGCGCCACGTCGACGCGGAAGCCGTCGACGCCGCGGTCGAACCAGAAGCGCAGGATGTCCTCGAACTCCTGCGTCACGGCCGGGTGCGTCCAGTCGAGGTCCGGCTGCGACACGTCGAACATGTGCAGGTACCACTGGCCGTCGTCCACACCTGCCGGCAGCTGGTCGTCCGGGAGGTCGCTGACCCGCTGCCACGCGGACCCGCCGAACGACGACTGCCAGTTGTTCGGCGGCTCGCTGCCGTCCCCGCGGCCGTCACGGAAGATGTAGCGCTCCCGCTCCGGCGAGCCGGGACCGGCAGCGAGGGCCTCGCGGAACCAGTCGTGCGCCCAGGAGGTGTGGTTGGGGACGAGGTCGGCCAGGAAGCGCAAGCCGAGGTCATGGGCCTCCTCGATGAGCTCCTCGGCCTCCTCGAGGGTCCCGATCCGTGGGTCGATGTCCCGGTAGTCGGCCACGTCGTACCCACCGTCGAGCAGCGGCGACGGGTACCAGGGGTTGCACCACAGCGCGTCCACACCGAGGTCCCGGATGTAGGGCAGCCGGGCCCGTAGGCCCGCGAGGTCACCGATCCCGTCGCCGTTCCCGTCCGCGAAGGACCGGACGTAGATCTGGTAGGTCACCGACCGGCGCCACCAGCTCATGCCGTGACCTCCGAGCCCTCCGGCGAGCGGGGCGTCGTCAGTGCGTCCGCCAGACCCATGGCCGTGAACGGCAGTGCAGGCGCGAGCCACGCCGTCGGTGCCGCGAGCACGACGAAGCCGGCATGGACGACGACGCCGACGGCGGCGGCGGCGATCCACCGGTTGCGCAGCGGCAGCCCGTCGTCGCGCGAGAGGCTCACGACGCCACCGGCTGCGTAGCCGGTGATGAGTGCAGCGGCGGGGTTGCCCAGGACGAGCGCGAGGAGCCCCACGCCGAGGAACACGCCCATGCCGGCGAGCACCATGATCGGCGCATCGGTCCGCCGTGACAGGAACGCCGCCGACGCGAACACGGCGGGGACGAGGATGAGCGCCAGCCCGTAGGCGGACCCGGCCCTGCCGACGAGGTCGGCGTCCACCTCACTGACGTTCGAGATGGCACCGCCGTAGACCAGGGCCCAGAAACTGATCGTCACGAACACGGTGGCGAGCGCTATGGCTCGCCACCGTCGTTCGAGTGTGCTGCGGTTGCTCAGCCCTTCACCGCCCCAGCCGTCATGCCGCGGACGAAGAACCGCTGCAGGCTGAAGAAGACGACCATCGGTAGGACCATCGAGATGAACGCACCGGCGGTCAGCAGGTGCCACGACTGTCCGCGCGAGCCGTTGAGGGCGTTCAGGGCGATCGTGAGCACTCTGACGTCCTCCGCGGCGCCGAGGAACACGAACGCCACGAGGAAGTCGTTGAACACCCACAGGAACTG
>CAYMGL010000116.1:0-8082 GCA_964389945.1 uncultured Actinomycetota bacterium | reverse complement strand
CGTAGATGTGGAAGAACGGCAGGACCGCGACGAACGTCTCGTCCTCGGTGATCTCGGCCGGTGCGAGCGTCTGGGCGATGTTGGCGACGAGGTTGCGATGCGTCAGCTGCACGCCCTTGGACAGGCCGGTGGTGCCCGACGAGTACGGCATGACGACCGTGTCCTGGTCGAGATCGACGTCCACCTGGGTCGTCAACGGCGCCCCGAACAGGTCGCGCAGGTTGGGCGTGCCCTCGACCGGGTCGATGGTCACGATCGTGTCGACCTTGGTGCCCTCGGCGGCCTCACGGGCGGTCTCGAGGAACATCTCGATGGTCACGAGGATGGTCGCGCCCGCGTCCTCGAGCTGGTGCCGCACCTCGTGCGCGGTGTAGGTCGGGTTGATCGTCGTGATCGTGCCCCCGGCCCGGGCCACGCCGTGGAACACCACCGCGTACTCGGGGAGGTTGGGTGCCAGCATCGCCAGCACGTGCCCGGGGCCGAAACCACGCTCGTGCAGCCCACCGGCCAGCGTCGCAACTCCCTGCGCGAGCTCGCCGTACCGGAGCGTCCGGCCGCTGGTCCCGTCGATCAGCGCGGGCTTGTCGCCGAGCTCCTCGGCCCGTTCGAGCACGTAGTCCGGGAGTGGGACGTCCGGGATCTCGACCTCGGGCAGCGGGCTGGCGTGGATCATCGTCGTGGCTCCCTTGATTGCAACCCGAAGCAGTCAAGTCGTGACCTGACGGCGTGTCGATGGTCGACCGTCGGACGTGCGCCCGGTGACCGCTCCCTTGCGGTCACCGCCGGGTCAGTGGTCGTGGTCGGCGAGCTGTGGCTGGGACCGCAGCAGCGCCCGTGCCTCCCCCGGCTCCAGCCCCAGCTCCTCGAGCCCGGCCTGCAGCAGGTCGAGGTAGCGCGGATCGGGCGCCCGTTCCTGCGGCCGGTCGATGTAGGAGAACGTCACGGCGTGCTCGCCGTCCACCGGCTCGAGCGGGACCAGGCGGCCGTAGCGCGCGCCGGGCAGCACCACGCCGCCCTCACGCAGGACCTCGTCGCTGATCGCGAGCGTCCCCGGCGCCTGCTTGTTCTCCTGTGCGACGAGGTCCTCGAACTGCTCGCGGGTGATCCGCCACCCACGCCCGACGCTGTGACCGGGGGTGACCAGGTCGAGGTAGGCCGGCCCGCCGTGCCAGGTGTGGCTCGGCCCGCCGAACACCAGTGCGTGGTCGAGGTCGACGCGCCGGTCACCGGTGGGGGGCGACGGGTCGCGGGCGCCCGGGTTCGTCCAGCGGGCGCCCGGGGCACGGCCACCGGCGAGGTAGCAGGTGAAGCGCGCGGCGAACAGGTTCGACCCGTAGCTGACGTACCAGAGCGTGTCCATGGCGGTCAGGGTGCCGACGACTCGCCGTCCGCGTCGGGCTCGATCCGGGCGAGCACGGCGTCGGTCGCCACCTGGCTGCCGACGGCGACCACCTCGGCGACCGTGCCGGCGATGTCGGCGACGAGCAGGTGCTCCATCTTCATGGCCTCGACGGCCACGACCCGGTCCCCCACCTCGACGTGGTCGCCGACCGCCACCTCGACCGCGGTCACCGCACCGTGCATCGGGGCCACGAGCACGCCGGCACCGGTCACGCCGAGGGCGTCCGGCGGTGCGTGCAGCACGTCGGTCACGTCGAGGTCGCGGTGCGGCAGCCGGGCCAGGACGCGGTCCCCGAGCATGACCGCGTCGAGATCCACCCTGCGGCCGTCGAGCCGCAGCGCCGCAACCGTGCCGTCGACGACGAACGTGCGGTCCTCGACCGTCACGCGGCAGCCGTCACGGTCGCGCACGACCTCCACGTCGAGCGGCTCGTCACCGACCCCTGCGAGCCGCTGCGGCGAGCGGACCCGACGGGCGTTGGTCCACCCGGCGAGACCGGGGGCGCGACGGGCTGCACCTGCCTCCCGCGACAGGTGCAGCCACGCCGCGACCACGGCGGCGTCCGCGACGTCGTCGCGCTCCGCCGGCGTGAAGTCGTCGAGGAACGCCGTCGTCGCCCCGCCGGCGGCGAACGTCCCGTCGCGCAGGACCTCGGCGAGGAACGCGCGGTTGGTCGTGACGCCGAGGCAGACGAGGCGGTCCAACGCGTCGGCGAGGCGGCGGCGCGCCTCGCCGCGGTCGGCCCCGTGGGCGATGAGCTTGGCGAGCATCGGGTCGTAGGTCGCGGTGACCTCGCTGCCGGTCGTGACCCCGCTGTCGACGCGCAGCCCCGTCCCACCGGGTGCCTCCCAGCGGACAACGGTGCCGGTCTGCGGCAGGTAGTCGCGGCGCGCGTCCTCGGCGTACAGCCGCACCTCGATCGCGTGGCCGTCGAGCGCGACGTCGCCCTGTGCCAGCGGCAGGGGCTCGCCCTGCGCCACCCGGAGCTGGAGGTCGACGAGGTCGAGGCGCGTGACGAGCTCGGTCACGGGGTGCTCGACCTGCAGCCGCGTGTTCATCTCGAGGAACGCGAACGTCTGCCCGTCCTCGGCCAGGAGGAACTCGACCGTGCCGGCGTTGGTGTAGTCCACCGCCTCCGCCACGGCCACGGCGGCCGCCTGCATCCGGTCGCGCAACGCGGGGTCGACCGCCGGGCTCGGCGCCTCCTCGACGACCTTCTGGTGTCGGCGCTGGACGGAGCAGTCGCGCTCCCCCAGGGCGAGCACGGTGCCGTGCTCGTCGGCCAGGACCTGCACCTCGACGTGCCGGGGTCGCAGCAGCGCCCGCTCGAGCAGCAGCGTGTCGTCCCCGAAGCTGGCCGCGGCCTCGCGGCGGGCGCCGGCGATCGCGTCGTCGAGGTCGGCGAGGTCCTCGACCAGCCGCATGCCCTTGCCGCCCCCACCCGCGGAGGCCTTGACCAGCAGCGGGACCCCGATGCGCTCGGCCTCGCCCCGCAGCGTGGCGTCGGACTGGTCCTCGCCCTGGTAGCCGTCCAGCACGGGCACGCCGGCGTCGGCCATCCGCTGCTTGGCCCGGGCCTTGTCGCCCATCACCTCGATCGCCTCGGCGGAGGGGCCCACGAAGACCAGCCCCGCGTCGCGACAGGCCCGTGCGAAGGCCGCGTTCTCGGACAGGAAGCCGTAGCCGGGGTGGATCGCCTGCGCCCCGGTCCGCCGTGCGGCGTCGATCACGGCGTCGACGTCGAGGTAGCTCTGCGCGGACGGCGCCGGCCCGATCCGGACGGCCTCGTCGGCGGCGTGCACGTGCGGCGCGTCGGCGTCCGCGTCGGAGTGCACCGCCACCGCGCGGTAGCCCGCGGCGCGCACGGACCGGATGACGCGCACGGCGATCTCGCCTCGGTTGGCGACCAGCACGCAGTCGAACCTGGGGTTCGTCATGGGCGGGCCACCGCGAACTGGACCGGGTTCGGCTCGGCCGCCTCTGCCTCGGCGACCGTCGCGAGCAGGAACCCGAGGACAGCACGCGTGTCGCGGGGGTCGATGACGCCGTCGTCCATCCCGCGGCCGCTGGTGACCCAGGCGTGCTCCTGCGCCTCGTACAGGCCGACGATGTGGTCGATGAAGCCCTGGACGAACTCCTCGTTGAGCTCCTCGCCCGACCGTGCCGCGCGCTGCTCGGCGACGATCCGCATGGTCGTCGCGGCCTGCTGCGCCCCCATGACGCCGGACCGTGCGTTGGGCCACTGGAAGAGGAAGCGCGGGTCGTAGCCCTGCCCGGCCATGCCGTAGTTGCCGGCCCCGTAGGACGCCCCGATGAGGAAGGTGAACTTCGGCACCGTGGCGGTCGCGACGGCCTGGATCATCTTGCTGCCGTGCTTGATCATCCCGCCGCGCTCGGCCTCGACCCCGACCATGTAGCCGGTGATGTTCTGGAGGAAGACCAGCGGTGTCCCCAGTTGGCACATCCGCTGGATGAAGTGCGTGGCCTTGGTGGCGCCGGCATTGTCGATGGGGCCGTTGTTGCCGATGATCCCGACCGGGTGGCCGTGGACCGCCGCCTCGAGGCAGACCGTCGCCGGGCCGTACGTCGGCTTGAAGTCGACGAACCGCGAACCGTCCACGATGCGTGCGACGACCTCGCGCACGTCGTAGGCCCGGCTCGCGTCGACCGGGACGACGCCGCACAGCTCGTCGGGGTCGTGGACGGGCTCGTCGAAGGCCGGGGTGGCGTCCACCACGTCGTCCACCCACCCGGCCCCGAAGCGCATCGAGGCCACGACCTCCCGGCAGATGCGCAGGGCATCCCGGTCGTCCTCGGCGACGTGGTCGACGAGCCCGCTCACCGTCGCGTGCATCTCGACGCCGCCGAGCTCCTGCTCCTCGGCGACCTCGCCGGTCGCCGCCTTCAGCAGCGGCGGGCCGGCGAGGAAGGCCTTGCCGCGCTCCCTGACACCGATCACGACGTCGGACATCCCCGGCACGTAGGCGCCACCGGCGGTCCCACTGCCGTGCAGCACGGTGATGACCGGCAGCCCGGCTGCCGAGTTGCGGGCCATGTTCGCGAAGCTCCGGCCGCCCTCGGACCACATCTCGACGCGGTACTGGAGCAGGTTCGCGCCGGCCGACTCCGAGAGGTTGATCATCGGCAGCCGGTTCTCCAGCGCGATGTCCTGTGCCCGCAACGTCTTCTGGAGACCGGCGTTGGTCACCGCCCCGGCGTTGATGCCGCTGTCGGCGGCGGCGACCATGACGCGGGTGCCGGCGACGAAGCCGATCCCGACGATGGACGAGCCGCCCGGCAGCGAGGTGTCGGGGTCCTCGTCGTCGACGAGGTAGCCGCGCAGGTTCCCGAGCTCGAGGAACGGCGCACCCGGGTCGAGCAGGTGCGCCACGCGCTGCCGCGGGGTCAGCTGGCCGCGACGGGCGAACTTCTCCCGGCGCGACTCCGACGCATCCTCCGCGCGCTGCTCGAGCGACCGGACCTTCTCGACGAGGTCGAGCATCTCGGCGCGGTTGGTCGCGAACGCCTCACCGGCGACGTCGACACGCGACTGGAAGACCGGCACGGACGCTCCTGGTTGCCACCTGAGCCAGACTCAACTAGAACTGATCCATGATGTCAACCGAGGAGCCGCGATGGGTGCCGACGAGCAGGCCGCGAGCCGTGGCGACCGCACCCGGGCCGCGATCACCGCGGCGGCCGCGCGCCACCTCGCCGACCACGGGCTCGAGGGCACACGTGGCAGCGCGGTGGGCGAGGCGGCCGGCGTCGCCGAGGCGACGGTCTGGTTCCACTTCGGGACCAAGGCGGGCCTGCTGGTCGCCGTCATGGAGGACTACTACGACCGCCTCGTGGTCGCGATCGACGACGTCGTGGCCGCCGCGGACGCCCCGCGGGCACGACTGGGCGCCTTCACCCGGTTCTGGCTGGAGCGGATGACGGCCGACCTGCCGCTGGTCGCCGAGTTCCAGCGCCACGGTCGCAGCGGGCACGACGCCGAGGTCGTGGCCGCGTTCGCCGCGTGCAACCGCCGCGTGACGCGGCAGTTCGAGCGGCTCGTCGAGGACCTGGTGGCCACCGGCGAGGTCCGCCGGGACCTGCCCACGTGGATGGTCCGCGACGTGTTCTTCGGCACGGCCGAGCACGTGCTCGTCGGTCGCGCCGTCACCGGCCGGACGACGGACCTCGCCGCGGCCGCCGACCTGCTGCTCGACGTGCTCCTCCACGGCGTGGGCGACGGCACGGCTGCAACACCCGTCGCCGGTCTCGCGTCGATCGAGGAGAAGCTCGACCAGCTCCTGGAGCGCACGACCTAGCGTCGACGCCCGACCTCACCAGCCGAGCGTGTCCAGCCGTTCGGCCACCTGCCCGACGTAGCCGCCGCCGAACAGGCGCACGTGCACGAGCAGGTGGAACAGCTGGAGGGCCGGCAGGCGCTCCTGCCAGCCGTCGTCGAGCGGCCAGGCCTCCTCGTAGGCGGCGAAGAACGCACGCGGGAACCCGCCGAAGAGCCGCGCCATCGCGAGGTCGAGCTCGCGGTCGGCGTGGTGCACGGCCGGGTCGATCAGCCACTCACCCCCCACGACGTTGCCCGACCACAGGTCACCGTGGACGAGGCTGGCCGGCGCGTCGTGGTCGACGCGGCGTTCGAGCCGGCCGTCGTCCATCGCCCGGCGCAGTCGACGCGCGAGGCCGTCGGGGAGGTCGTCGACCCACGGGGAGAGCCGGTGCTCGGTGTAGAACGTCGGCCAGTCCTCGACCCGCTCGTTGCGCATCGGCAGGGGCCCGATGAAGCCGTCGCGCTCCCAGCCGAACGTCGCCGCCGTGGTGCGGTGCACCGTCGCGAGGCGACGACCGCACGCGGCCCAGTCGCCGTCGCCGGTGACGGCCTCCAGCACCAGCCGTCTCGGGGTCGCCTCGAGCACCCGCGGCACGCGCGCACCAGCCGCGCCGAGCGCGCGCAACCCGGCCGCCTCGGTGGTGGCGTCGTAGGACGGCTCCTTGACCACGACCGCGAGCCCGTCGACGGTCGTCCTGCGCACCACGGCCAGCTCCCGGTCGTCCGCACCGGCCCCGCAACCTACAGTGGTGTCGGTTCATGCCCTCACCCACCGGAGCCACGGTGAGCGACCACGAGACGACTGCCCGTCCCGGCCACGACGGGCCGCCCTTCGCCTGGCGGCTCTTCATCCGTGGCGTCATGTTCATCATGCGCCGGATCTTCGGCTGGAAGTTCTCCGCGAGGATCGAGGGCGAGCTGCCCGCGAACGACCAGCCGATCGTGGTGGTCGCCAACCACACCAGCTACTTCGAGCCGTTCCTGGTCGTCCACGCCCTGTGGCGCACGACGGGGCACTGGGCCCGGCCACTGGCCAAGGCCGAGCTGTTCCGCGTCCCGGTCCTCGGCCCGCTCGCCCGGGCCGCCGGCGCGATCCCGGTCGAGCGCCAGTCCTCCGAGGGCCGCGCCAACGCCTACGGGGCCGCCGTGGCGACGCTCGCGGCTGGCGGTGCGATCTACATCGCGCCCGAGGGGACGACGTCGCACGACGGCGAGCTGCTGCCGCTGCGACACGGGGCTGCTCGCCTCGCGCTCGAGGCCGGGGCACAGGTCGTCGTCGTGACGCAGTTCGGCGGACAGCGCGTCTTCTCCCCGGTCGTGAAGTGGCCGCCGCGTGGCGCCCACTTCGACGTGGTGATCGAGGCGCTCGAGCCGCTGCCGGACGAGGACGCGGCCGGCCTGACCGGGCGCATGGCCGCGACGATGATGGACCGCTCGGTCGAGCTGCGGCACGACTACGCGCAGCGCGACGTCACCGCGCCGTGGTGGCCGCCGTACTCCGAGCCGGCCGAGCCGACGCGGACGGCGCGCGAGAACCTCGAGGAGTACCGCGAGACGATGGCGGAGGCCATCGAGCACGCCCGCGAACGCATGGCGGAGCTGCGCGCCGATGGCGAGCTCGAGGCCCGCGTCCGCGCCGCCCGTGACCGCGCCCGGACCGCGGCCGACCAGGCCCGCACCCGCGCGCAGGAGCTCAGCGACCAGCTGCGGCACCGCGCGGACGAGCTCGCCGACCTCGCGCGCAGCGGACAGCTGGGCGACGAGCTGCGGCAACGGGCGGAGGACCTGCAGCGCCAGGCACGCCTCGTCGCCGAGCACGCGGCGGAGCTGCGTGAGGAGCTGCGCGACGGCACCGAGCACCACCCGCCGCACCGCGCCCGACCCATCGACGACACGGCCACGCCGACGCTCCCCGACGACGAGACGGGTGCGGCCTGACCGTCGCTGTCAGGCGACCTCGGCGCCGATCGAGCGGCCGGCGGTGCGCCCGCTGAAGATGCAGCCACCGAGGAACGTGCCCTCCAGGGCCCGGTAGCCGTGCATCCCGCCACCGCCGAACCCGGCGGCCTCACCGGCCGCGTAGAGGCCGTCGATGGGACCGATCCCGTCGCGACGCTGCACCCGCCCCTGGAGGTCGCACTCCAGCCCGCCGAGCGTCTTGCGGGTCATCAGGTTCATCTTCACCCCGATGAGCGGTCCCGCCTTGGGGTCGAGCAGCCGGTGGGGCGCCGCGGTCCGGGCGATCTTCTCGACCAGCGCGTTGCGGTGGTTGCTGATCTGCATGATCTGCAGGTCCTTGGTGAACGGGTTGCGCAGCTGCATGTCGCGGGCCTGCACCTCC
>CAYMGL010000115.1:0-8136 GCA_964389945.1 uncultured Actinomycetota bacterium | reverse complement strand
TCTGGATCTCGGTGTCGAAGTGGCCGATGTTGCCGACGATCGCCTTGTCCTTGAGCCGCTCCATCAGCTCGAGCGTCAGGATGTCGTCGTTGCCGGTCGCCGTGATGACGATGTCGACCTCGTCGATCACGTCCTCGAGCAGGACGACGCGGTAGCCCTCCATCGTGGCCTGCAGCGCGTTGATCGGGTCGATCTCGGTGACGTAGACCGTCGCGCCCATGCCGTCGAGGGCCTGGACGCAGCCCTTGCCGACGTCGCCGTAGCCCGCGACGACGGCGCGCTTGCCGGCGATCATGACGTCGGTGGCGCGCTTGATGCCGTCGATCAGCGACTCGCGGCAGCCGTAGAGGTTGTCGAACTTCGACTTGGTCACCGAGTCGTTGACGTTGATCGCCGGCATCCGCAGCGTGCCCTCCTTGAAGTACTGGCGGAGGGTCTTGATGCCGGTCGTGGTCTCCTCCGACACCCCGAGGATGTCGGGCAGCAGCTCGGTGTACTCGTCGTGGACGAGGGCGGTGAGGTCGCCACCGTCGTCGAGCAGGAGGTTCGGGCCGAGCCCGTCGCCGAAGTCGAGGGTCTGGCGGATGCACCAGACGTACTCCTCCTCCGTCTCGCCCTTCCAGGCGAACACGGGGGTGCCTGCGGCGGCGACGGCCGCGGCGGCCTCGTCCTCGGTGGAGAAGATGTTGCAGGACGACCAGCGCACGTCCGCGCCGAGGTCCTGCAGCGTCTCGATGAGCACGGCGGTCTGCGTCGTCATGTGCAGGCAGCCGGCGATCCGGGCGCCCTCGAGGGGCTTCTGCCCCTCGTAGCGGTCACGGAGCGCCATCAGGCCGGGCATCTCGTGCTCGGCGAGCATGATCTGCTTGCGACCGGCGTCCGCGAGGTCGATGTCGCGGACCTTGTAGTCACCGTCGGTGGAGAAGGAAGTCACTGTGGTGGGCCTCTCGGGCGTGGAGGGAGGACGGGCAGGTGGCTGCGAACGGCCGTGGACCGAGCCCGTCGGGCACAGGCGCTGCGGCCGTGCGAGGGGCCCGCGCGACTGCGGGCTGGTGGCGTCACCGGGACCGGGCTCGGTCTCCTCGCCCCCAAGGGTGCCGGGTCGGTGGCGGCGTTGCACGGACGTCGGGAGGTGTGCCCGGTCCGCGCGCACCGTGCGTGCGCCGCCCATCCGACCGGGGGCGCGTCAGTCGGTGACGAGTCGGGCGGCCTCGAGGCGGTCCCCGACCGGACGGACGTCGGCCTCGCGCACCGCCGCGAGGCGGCGCAGGAAGACGTGGCGGGACCACGTCTCGGCCCCCATGGACGTCAGGTGTGCCGTGGGCAGCTGGGCGTCGAGCCAGGACGCGCCGGCCTCCTCCAGCCGGTGGCACAGGTCGACCAGCGCGACCTTCGACGCGTCGCTGGCGCGATGGAACATGGACTCCCCGGTGAACATGCCGCCCACCAGCACGCCGTAGACCCCGCCGACGAGCTGCTCGCCGTCCCACACCTCGAGGCTGTGTGCCCAGCCGATGTCGTGCAGCCGGCGGTAGGCAGCGGCCATCTCCGGCGTGATCCACGTCCCGTCGTCGCGTTCCTCGCCGCAGGCGGTGACGACGTCGTCGAAGGCGGCGTCCATCGTCGTCTGCCAGCCCGAGCGACGGAGCCGACGACGCAACGACCGTGAGACGTGGATCGCGTCGACCCAGAACACCGCGCGGGGGTCGGGGCTGAACCACGGCAGCGGCATCCCCTCGTGCGGCCACGGGAAGACGCCGTTGCGGTAGGCCGCCACGAGCGTCGTCGGCTGCAGGTCCGCGCCCACGCCGACGACACCGTCCAGGTCGGCCAGGCGCGGGTCGGGGATCTCCCAGCGGCTCTGCCCGACGGCGGAGGGGCCACGCACACGCACGTCACCCTCCCCGGTCGCTGCACAGCATGCCGTGCCACCATGGCCCACCCGTCCGTCGGACGGTCGGTGGCCGTCCGGGCACCCTCCCCCCACACCCACAGCGGAGCAGAGCACATGCGACTCCACCTCGTCGACGGGACCTACGAGCTGTTCCGCGCGCACTACTCCCCCGGTCCCGACCGGACCGCCCCCGACGGCACGGACGTCAAGGCCGCGGTCGGCACCGTGCGGCAGGTCGCCGCGCTCCTCGACGACGCCGACGAGCAGTGCACGCACCTCGCCGTGGCCTTCGACAACCCGATCGAGTCGTTCCGCAACGACCTCTTCGACGGCTACAAGGACGGCAGCGGGGTCGAGGAGGCGCTCCTCGCCCAGTTCGACCTCGTCGAGGAGGGCGTGCGCGCGCTCGGGGTCACGGTGTGGTCGATGGACGAGTACGAGGCCGACGACGCCCTGGCCACGGCGGCCGTCCGCTTCCGCGACGAGGTCGACCAGGTGCGCATCCTGACGGCGGACAAGGACCTCGCCCAGGTCGTCGGCGACCGCGTCATCCAGGTCGACCGGGTCCGTGACCGGGTGTTCGACGAGGACGGCGTGCTCGAGCGGCTGGGCGTGCCACCGGCAGCGGTCGTGGACCACCTGGCACTCGTCGGCGACTCGGCCGACGGGATCCCGGGCGTGCCCGGCATCGGCGCCAAGACGTCCTCGGTGCTGCTGGTCCGCTACGGCAGCATCGCCGGGATCCCCGCGGACCCGGCCGACTGGGAGGTCAAGGTGCGCGGTGCTGCCCGCATCGGTGCCGCGCTGCAGGAGCACGCGGAGGACATCCAGCTGTGGCGCCGGCTGGCGACACTCGTGACCGACGTCGACCTCGGCGCCGACCTCGCGGACCTCGAGCACACCGGGCCCGACCGTGCCGCACTGGAGGCATGGGCCGAGCGGGTCGGCTCGTCGTCCCTCGGCGCCTGGCGCGCCTGACGGGCCCGGTCGAGGCGCACCTCGACCGGCGCCGTCCCGCGGCGTCGTACGCTCCCGTCGTACCGAGGACGGGGGTCCAGTGACCAGCACGACGCGGCGGTCGTCCGCGCTGGTCTCGGCCGGGATCCTGCTCTCGCGGGTCTCCGGTCTGGTGCGCGAGCGGGCCGTGGGCCACTTCCTCGGCCTCTCCCCTGCCGCGAACGCGTTCGCCTACGCGTTCCGGATCCCCAACGTGCTGCAGAACCTGCTGGGCGAGGGCGTGCTGTCGGCCTCCTTCATCCCCGTCCACGTCGGGCTGCTGGACGACGGCCGCGAGGAGGACGCGCGCCGCCTCGCCGGCACCGTGCTCGGCCTGCTCGCCGCGGTCGCTGGTGCCGCAGCGGTGCTGATGGTGCTCCTGGCGGGCCCGCTCTCGGTGCTGCTGGTGCCGGGCAAGGACGCCGCCTTCCAGGAGCTCGTCGCGAGCCTCCTGCGGATCGTCGCACCGGGTCTGGCACTCCTGGTGATCTCAGCCTGGTGCCTGGGGGTGCTCAACAGCCACCGGCAGTTCTTCCTGTCCTACGTCGCCCCCGTCGTGTGGAACCTGGCGCAGATCGTGGTGCTCGTCGGCGCCGGGTTCTACTACCTCGACGACATCACCCAGCCCTGCGGCCCCGATCCCGCCGCAGGCTGTGCGGCCGACCCCGCCGTGCTCGCGGCGCTGGCGCAGGCCCTCGCCTGGGGGACGTTGGTCGGGGGTGCGCTCCAGGTCCTCGTGCAGCTGCCGGCCGTGCGTCGGCTCACCCCGGGGCTGCGGCCCAGCATCGGACCGATCGGCACGCACGTGCGTCAGGTCGTGCGTGCGTTCGTCCCCGTCGTGACCGGCCGCGGGGTCGTCCAGCTGGCGACGTTCGTGGACCTCGTGCTGGCCTCGCTGCTGGCCGGCGCGGCGCTGGCCACGCTGCAGAAGGTGACGATCCTGGCCGTGCTGCCGGTGTCGCTGTTCGGCATGGCCGTCGCGGCCGCCGAGCTGCCCGAGCTCTCCAGCGCGAAGGCCGGCGACCTCGCCGCGGTCCGGCGCCGCATCGACACCGGGCTCGAGCGCGCCGCCTTCTACGTCCTGCCGACCATGATCGGCTTCGTGGTCCTCGGCGACGTGCTGGTGGCCGCCCTGTTCCGCAGCGGGGCCTTCGGCACGGCCGAGACGCGACTCGTCTGGATCGTCCTCCTCGGCGCGACGGCCGGTCTGCTGGCCACGACCTCGTCGCGGCTCCTGCAGTCGGTCCTCTACGGCGGCGGCGACACCCGCAGCCCGGCGCGGATCGCGATCGCCCGCGTCGTGCTGGCGAGCCTCCTCGGGATCGTCCTGATGTTCCAGTTCGACCGCTTCGAGCTGGCGGTCGGCGGCGGCATCGCCCTCGCCGCCGGCGCGGACCTGCCTGCGTTCGGACCCGTGTCGGCAACGATCCGGGACCTGCCCGACGTCTTCCGGCTGGGTGCCCTCGGGCTGACCATCGCCTCGGCGGTCGGTGCGCTCGTCGAGTACCGCCTGCTGCGTGAGCTCGTGGAGCGCCGGACGGAGGGGCGGATCCGCATCGGGGGCCCGACACGCGGTCGTCTCCTGCTCGCGGGCGGTGCGGCTGCGGTCGTCGCCGTCCTGGTCCGGCCCGTCGCGACCTCGCTGCCGCCGGTCGTCGGGGGCGTCGTCGGCGTCGCGGCGGTCGCGACGGTCCACATCGGTGTCGGGATCGCCCTGGGCCTCGACGAGGCGCGTGCCCTGTGGGCGACCGCGACGAGCCGTCTCTCGCGGTGACCGGCGTCAGTCCTCGTCGAGCCCGTCGTGGGCGGCGGCGACCGGGTCGATGTGCTCCAGCAGCTGCATCTGGCACCAGGCGAGCAGGTCCATCGCCTCCAGGGCGCGCTGGGCCTCGGCGTCGTCCTCGTCGACCAGCTGGCGCAGCTCGACCGCTGTCGCACCCACACGGGCGCCGAGGGCGAGCCGGACGTCGTTGAGGATCTGCAGCAACATCGCCGGCTCGTCGTCGCGGAGGTGGACGCGGACCGCACTGGTGCCCGGCAGCCGACGGCCGGCCTCCAGGAGGTCACGGCAGGCCCGTATCGCCTCGTGTCGACGCAGCAGCAGGTCCCCCGCGAGCAGCATCCGGAACTCGGCGTCCGCCTCGTCCTCGTCCTCGACGGCGCGGGGGAAGAGGCGCTGCACGACGGGGTCGTCGGTCGGGCCGTCGATGGCGGCGTCCAGCTCGTCGAGCAGCTGCAGCAGCAGTGCGTGCAGGGGCGCGGGCAGGCGCCAGACGAGCGCGTCACCGTCGGTGCGGCTCATCCCTGCTCCCCTCGCTCAGGCGGACCTGCGCATCGTCGCCTGCAGGCCGTGGGCGTGCAGCTGCTGGACGTACTTCTCCGCGGTCTGGCGCGGCTCCGTCGCGACGAGCGACCGGCCCTCGGTGTGCACCTCCATCATGAGGCGGTGCGCGACGTGCTCGTCGACGCCCAGGACCTTGCGGAACACGTGCACGACGTAGGCCATCAGGTTGACCGGGTCGTCCCAGACGATCACGTCCCACGGGAGGTCGTGCGCGACGACCTCGTCGGTCTCCGTGCGTTCGTCGACGTCGGGGGCGGGGGCCGCGAGGACCGCGGCCCGACCCCTCCCCCGCGCGACGGACGACACCGCACGCATGCTCAGCGGCGGCGGCGGCGGGCCTGGCGGCGCTGGCGGTCGGCCTCCTCGAGCGTGTCCCAGGTGGGGGGCTCGGCGAGCGTGCGGCCGACCGGGTTCTCGGCCGGTGCCCGCTTGGTCACGGTCACGGTCGTCGCGCGCCGCTCACGGGGGTTGTCGCTCTCGGCGACCTCGAACTCCACCTCGTCGCCCGAGTTGACGGCCTCGCCGTCACCGAGGGCGTCCGGGTCGAAGATGACCTCACCGCCCTCCTCGTCGGTGATGCGACCGAAGTTGCGGTCGGTGTGGAAGACCTTGACGTGGCCGGTGGGCATCGATGGAACCTCTCGTGGTGGCGGCACGGCGGCGCCGCGCTTCGTGGGAGCCACGTCGGGACCGCAGCCCTGTGCGCGTCCCGAGACCGTGGCGGCGTCCGGTGACGCCGTGCGACGGGAAAGGGTACAGCCTCCGGCGGGGGCCGACCCGACGGCAGTCAGCTGTTGGCCGCCACGTACGCCCGCGCGGCGTCCTCGACGTCCTCGTACGCGCCGAGCGCGAGCACGGCCACGGGCGTGCGATCGTCGAGCCGACGCTGCTCGACGGTGAACCAGCGCGCCGCGTCGTCGTCCTCGACCCAGCCCTGCAGCACCCGCAGGACGTCGAGTGCGGCCAGGAGCGGCGTGCGCTCGTCGTCGCTCGCGGCAGGCTCGCCGAGGAGGGCGTCCACGGGCTCGTCACCCAGCAGCGCGCGCAGCTCGGCCTCGTCGTCGAGGGGGTCGTCGCGGTACATCAGCGCTTCATCGCGGCGTGCGCCGTCTCGCACTCGTCGACGTAGGCCTGCGCTGCCTCGATGCGCTCGGGGAGCCGGCGACGCTCGTCCGCGATGACGCGACGTCGTAGCTCCAGGGCCTCGCCCAGCGGCTCGTCGGTGTGGCGCAGTGCTCGGCGCAGCCGCTGGTCGACCGTCGTGTCGAGCTCGGTGCCGGCGGCGACGAAGGCATCGATCCGCGACCGTTCCGCGGCGAGGTACTCCTGGTAGCGCTGCAGTGCCGCCAGCTCCTCACGGGCGCGCAGCAGCGCGAAGTACGCCGCCTGTTCCTCGTCCTGCCGGCCCATCAGGTGCCCTCCACACGCGCCCGGAGCCCGGCGAGGCCGGTCTCGAGGATCACCCGGGCCGCACGGCGCTGGATGAACGACGGCAGGGGCATGGCCAGCTCGGCCTCCAGCTCGTAGTGGACGCTGGTCGCGTCGTCCTGGGTCGGGGCCAGCCGGTACGCGCCGTCGAGCTGGGCGAGCATCTCGCCCTCCACGAGCCGCCAGCGGACGCGGTGCGGCGGGTCGTGCTGGTACTCGAGCACGTAGTGGACCATCGCGATGCGGGCGTCGACCTCGAAGGCGACCAGGCGTGGCAGGCCGCGGTCGTCCTGCTCCACGACGTCGGTGCGCACGACGTCGTCGGCCCACTCGGGGTAGGCCTCGAGGTCGGCGATGACGGCGTAGACCTGGTCCGGTGCCGCGCCGATGACCGTGTCGGCGGCCACGCGCTGCCCCATCGGGAACTCCTGGGGGGTCGGGGGCGGCGGAGGCTACCGGTCGCCCTCGGGCGCCCCGTCGACGGGCGGCAGGTCCTCGTCCCGCTCGGCGACCTCTTCGCGGAGCCGTGCGACGCCGTCCTCGAGCGCACGCAGGCGGGCCACGTCGCGACCGATGCTGCGGCGCAGCTGGGTCAGCTCCACGACGGCCGGGCCGAGCACCTCGTCGGGGTCCTGCCCCTCCCAGGCGGGACAGACGGCGCGGAAGTCGCACCAGTCGCACAGCCGCATGGGCGTGGGCTCGTAGGCGGCCTCCCTGACCGCGCGGGCGGTCTCGGTGACCGCCTGCCGGGCGGCGTCGAGGTCCAGCTCGTCGACGTCGACGACGATCTCGCGACCCGCGACCACGAAGTCCAGGGAGACAGTCGCGGGCAGCTCGCCGTACAGGTGCTCGCACGCGAGGGCGTAGATCGACAGCTGGAGCGACCGCTTGACCCGGTCGCGGTCCTTGACGCGCTTGTTGGTCTTGTAGTCGACGACGCGCAGCACGCCGTCGTCGTCGTCCACGCGGTCGATCGAACCGACGACCACCGCGTCCTCGAACGGGAGCTCGAACCAGGCCTCCGTCGCGACCGGGAGGCGGTAGGACCCCGTCACGCGGCGGTGGTAGCGCCGCAGCACGTCCTGCCCCTGGCGGTACCACCGCGTCTGCTCGGTGCGGTCGACCTCGCGGAAGCCGCTGGTGTCCCAGGCGTCGTAGAGGAAACCGACGAGGTCGTCCTCGCTGGGCTCCTCCGGCAGCTTGCGGTCGTAGAACCGCTCGAGCGCCTCGTGGATGGACGTGCCGAACGACAGTGCCGGGGCCGGCTTGCCGGGGAGTCGGTCCACGTAGCGGTACCGGAACATGCGCGGGCACGTCCGGTAGGTGTCGATGCGGCTGAAGGACAGCCGGACACGACCCTGGTCGTCGATCAGCGGGGGCCGCTCCGGTTCGAACTCGGCCGGCACGTCGACCAGGACGGGGTTGCCCTCCTCGTCGAGGGGGCCGTCGTCGGGCGGTCCGTCGTCGGGCGTCG
>CAYMGL010000114.1:0-8141 GCA_964389945.1 uncultured Actinomycetota bacterium | reverse complement strand
GGGCGATCACGCCGCCCTGGTCACCGACCTGGCCGACGCAGCCGAGGACGATGTCGTCGATCTGGGCGGCGTCGAGGTCGGGGTTGCGCTCGCGGACGGCGTCCAGCAGGCCGCCGACGAGGTCGACGGGCTTGACGGTGTGCAGGGCGCCCGTGGGCTTGCCCTTGCCCCGCGGTGTGCGGACGGCGTCGTAGACGAAGGCTTCGGACACGGGCGTTGCTCCTGGAGCGGGTCTTGTGTGACACCTAGTACGTTACACCAAAGGTGTAACATTGCCGAGTCGCCCGTAGCCGGGCGCAGCCGAGTTCGACGACAGGAGCCGAGGATGACCGCACAGCCGGACGTGCAGTCCGCACGGCCCGACGAGGAGCTGACGGTCGACGAGCTCGCTGCGGCGGCGAACATCCCGGTCCGGCGCATCCGGTTCTACGCAGGCAAGAAGCTCCTGCCGCCCCCACGGCTCGAGGGACGCACCGGGCTGTACGGGCCCGGGCACCTGGCGCGGCTGCAGCTGATCGCCGACCTGCAGGAGGCCGGCTACACGCTGTCGGCCATCGAGGACTTCCTCGGTGACCTGCCCGACGACGCCGACGCGGACGCGGTCGAGCTCGTCGGCACGCTCGCAGCGCCGGGATCGTCCGGTCCCGCGCTCGTGCTCTCCCGCGAGGAGCTGGACGCGCGGCTGGAACGCACCCTCGACGACGAGCAGGTCGCCGGCCTCGAGCGGGCCAACCTGCTGACGGTCGCGGACGACGGCACGGTCCACCTCACGCAGTCGCAGGCGGAGTTCGCCCGACGGATGCTCGCCGTCGACGCCCCGCTGGAGGCCCTCATCGAGGCCGGCGAGGTCGTGCGAGGCCACGCGCGGCGGCTCGCCGAGGACCTCCAGGACCTGTTCGTCCGACGCATCATCACCGAGTACGACGACCCCGACCCGGCGGCGCGGGCGCGCCTGCGCGAGACCGCGAGGGCGCTGCGCCCGCTGACGATCCAGGCGATCGTGACGGCCTACCAGGACTCGCTCGAGCAGGTCGTCAGCGAGTCGCGCACAGGCTGAGCCGGGAGGAGTGGGCGGTCCGGACGTCGAAGTACTCCGGGTCGCCGTTCTCCTGGAGCCCCCGATGCGTCCCCGTGCCACTGCCGCGGTCGGCCTCGCCGCCGCCCTGTCCCTGTCCACCCTCGCGTTCGGCGCGAGCGTGGGCGAGGGCGACACCGTCGCCAGCGCAGCCCGCGACGGCGAGACCGTCACGTTCAGCGGCTTCGCGAACACCACCGACCCGGGGGCCAGCAGGATCCCGGGCGAGTTCTTCCTCACGGAGTTCGCCGACCAGCAGGCCGCCGACGCGCTCGGGCTCGATCTCCAGGACGCCTTCATCGAGGAGGTCGAGGACGGGTCGGGGCTGCGCTTCACGTGGCAGATGGCGACCGACATCCCCGCCGAGGGGGTGCCGGAGGCCGTCCGCTACAACTGGGCATTCCAGGCCGGCGACCAGACCTACCAGCTCCAGGTCAAGCGCACGAACCTGCTCAACATCACGACGGCCGAGGCGCCGATCGACCACGCCGCCGAGCTCGCCGAGGGCGACTGGTTCTTCCAGCTGCGTGGCGCGTGCACGCCGGAGTACCTGGTGGCGGGCAGCCCCGTCGCGGGCTGCTACCACCTCGGCTTCTTCGACGGCGACGTGGACACCTCGACCGGGACCGTCTCGATGGTCCTGCCGTACGAGGCCGAGGACGCGATCGGCCGCCTCGTGGCCGGCACGTTCCGTCGTGGCACGCCGATCACGGAGTCGCAGTCGGCCGGCATGAGCATCACGGCCAGCGGCCAGGCCGTCGTCTCGAACACGGCCACGTCGCAGTTCATCAACGGGTGGGGCACCTACTACCCGGGGACGGTCGTGTCGGTCGGGCTCGGCGACGCCGAGGGTCCGACGAGCGGCTACTCGCTGCTCGACACCGCCGGGGACGGCAGCTTCGCCGGCACGCTCGTCGGCGCCGGGACGCACCTCTGGGTGGAGGCCTGCAGCGGGTACGGCATCGTCGGCTTCGGGCCACAGCCGTGCACGACGTCGAGCCACCTCATCGGCTGACCGCCCGTGGCATGCCCGGCGCGCTGAGCCGGGATCACGCCAGTTGGCGTGCGCGGACCGCCAGGTGGAGCTGGAGGCGCTGGTCCGGGTCCTCCATGGCGGTGCCCAGCAGGTCGCGCAGCTGGTCGATGCGGTAGCGGGCGGACTGGACGTGCAGGCGGAGGCGTCGTCCGACGGCCGTGGGGCTTCCCTGCTCGTCGAGCCACGCCTCGAGCGTCTCGAGGAGCATCTCGCGGCGACCGTCCGGCTCGGCGTCGATCGGCGCGAGCACCTCGTCGGCCAGCGCCGTCGCCGACAGTGAGCCGAGCACGACCCGGCCGGTCCGTGCCTGTTCGACGGTGAGGCGGATGGTCCCCCGCCGGCGCGCCACGGCGAGCGCGTCCAGCGCCTCGTCGTGGCTCGTGCGCATGCCCTGGGCCCCCTCGTGCACGCGGCCGATGCCGACGCGTGCGCCGCTGGGCGCCGGCAGCGCCTCCTCGCCCTGCGTGCACAGCAGCACCTGCCGGTCCTCGATCACCAGCGCACCGCGGACGCCCCAGGTGAGGCGGGCCGACTCGAGGGCCTCGTGGAGGTCGTCGGGGTCACCGGCCTCGTCGAGCGGCTCGTAGATCGCGACGCGCCAGGCCCCGAAGAGGCGCAGGTCGAGGGCGTGTGCGGCGCGGGTGGCCTCCTCCATGCGGGGCGGGGCGGCGAGGACGCCGCGGACGAGTGCCCGCTCGGCGTCGCGCCGTTGCAGCCAGACGCGGTCGCCGCGCAGGTACTCGGCGGTCACGCCGCGGCTGAGGTCGGTGATCAGCGTCACCCCGACACGGCCGAGGTCGAGGGCGAGCGCTGCGTCGCTGACGGTGTCCTCGTCGGCGACCCGGTGGAGCTCGTCCCAGAGCACGCGCTGCGCGATCGAGAAGACCGCGAGCATGTCCTCCAGTGTGACCCCCTGGTCGGTGGGCGGCACGCACACCTCCACGAGCTCGCGGACCTCGGCCCGCGTCGCCGTGCGCAGGTCCCGGAAGAGGGTCAGCGCCTGCTCGACGATGCGGCCGACGACGAGGCGGACGACGTCGAGGAACGGTGTCGGTGCGTTGCTGAACGAGGGGACCGTCCGGGTCATCTCACCGACGACGAGGTCGGTCAGCTCCTCCTGTCGCGGTCGCAGGTCGGGGCCCTGCCCCCGGCTGTCCAGGCGCGCTGCGAGCGTCCGATCGGACGCCGGTGTGACGGTCATCCCACGCTCTCCCGGTCAGTCATAGGATTCATATGTCGATAGCTGAACATCTCCATACAGAACATAGTACGCAGCGCGGCCGCGTTGTCGCCACGGTTGTGTCCACACATCCGAGACGACGGGACAGACGTGACCGACCGCATCGCCTTCGTGTTCCCCGGCCAGGGTTCGCACCGCGCTGGCATGGCCAGCGCATGGCTGCCCGAGGCTGCTGACCTGTTCACGGAGCTGTCGGACGCCACCGGGCTCGACCTCGTGGCCACCGCGGACGACGCCGACGCCTGTGGCGCCTCGACGCGACTGGGCCAGCCGAGCATCACTGCCGTGTCGCTGGCCGCCCACGCGGCGCTCACGGAGGCCGGTCTGACACCCGACCTGGTCGCGGGCCACTCCCTCGGTGAGGCCACCGCCGCGACGGCCGCCGGGGTGTTCACACCGGCCGAGGGCGCTGCGCTCGTCGCCGCTCGTGGCCGCGCGATGGGTGCTGCCTGTCGGACCACCCCCGGCACGATGGCCGCGGTGGTGCGCGTCGACGTCGACACCGTCGAGGAGGTCGTCGACGGGCTCGACGACGTCGTCGTCGCCAACATCAACGCCCCCGGGCAGGTCGCGATCGCCGGTACGCAGGACGGCATCGACGCAGCCACCGAGGCGCTGCGCGACGCCGGTGGTCGGGTCATCGGCCTGCCGGTCGAGGGCGCGTTCCACTCGCCCGCCATGACGCCGGCCGTCGTCGCACTGACGACCGCCCTGCAGTGGGCCCCCGCCCGTGACCCCGAGGTCGGCCTCGTCTCCGGCGTCGACGGTGCGGTCCGCCTGACCGGCGGCGCCGTCACTCGCGCGCTGGTCGACGGCCTGCTCGCCCCGGTGCGCTGGATCGACGTCCAGCGTGCACTCGAAGACGCCGGCGTCGGCCTCATCGTCGAGGTCGGACCGGGCGGTGTCCTGTCGGGCCTCGCCCGTCGCACCGTGCCCGACGTCGACGTCGTCTCGGTCGCGACACCTGCGGACGTCCAGGGCGCCGTCGACGCAGCCGCTGCGCTGCGCGACCGCGCGCCGGCCCACGTCTGACACCCCACTCCCACCTCCCGCCCCGACCAGCAAGGACTCTTCCATGATCCCCATCCCGCGCTGCCGCCTCGTCCTGTCGCCCTCCGACGGCCGCCTGACCGACGCCCTGCCCGACCGCACGCCGGTCGCCGCCGGCGACGTCATCGCGACCGTCGAGACCGCCCGTGGTCGCCACGACCTGACCGCTCCTCGTGCCGGTCGCGTCGGCGGCGCGCTCGTCGGGGCCGACCACCCGGTCGCCGCCGGTGAGGGCGTCGTGTGGCTGGACGTCGCGTGACCCACGCCCCGACCGCCACGGCGATGCTCGACCGCACTGCGGTCGAGCGGACCGACGTGCTCGCCGTCGACGTGCTCGGCATCGGGACGGCGCTGCCGGACCGTGTCGTCACCAACGACGACTGGGCCGAGGTGCTCGACACGGACGACGAGTGGATCCGCTCGCGCACCGGGATCGAGGAGCGCCGGTTCGCCGGAGACGGCGAGAGCACCGGCACGCTGGCACTCGCGGCCGCACGCGACGCCCTGGCGGACGCCGCCCTCGCCGCCGACACGCTCGGCGCGATCGTCGTGGCCACCACCACGCCCGACCGCCCGATGCCCGGGGTGGCGGTCGAGGTGGCCGCTGCGCTCGGCACCGAGGTCCCGGCCTTCGACCTCCAGGCCGTCTGCGCCGGGTTCGTGACGGCGCTGCGCGTCGCCGCCCCGCTCGCGGCCACCGGCCCCGTACTGGTCATCGGCGCCGAGACGATGAGCCGGATCATCGACCACGACGACCGCTCGACGGCCGTCCTCTTCGGTGACGGCGCGGGTGCCCTCGTCCTGGGCCCGGCCGCCAGCGGTCGGGCGCCCCACCCGGCCTTCGCGCGTGGCGGCAGCCTGGGTCCGTTCGACCTCGGCTCCGACGGCAGCCAGGTCGGGATCCTCGAGGTCCCGGCCGGTGGCTCGCTGGCCCCGGCCAGCGCGGCGACCGTCGCGGCCAACGCCCACACCCTGCGGATGCACGGCCCCGAGGTCTACCGCAACGCGGTGACCCGGATGGCGGCCTCGTCGCAGGCCGTGCTCGACGCCGCCGGCCTCGCGGCCGACGACGTGGACCTGCTGGTCGCCCACCAGGCGAACGCCCGCATCCTCGACGCCGTGGCACGGCGTCTCGACGTCCCCGCCGAGCGCTGCCAGCTGAGCCTGGCCCGCCACGGCAACACCTCCGCCGCCTCGATCCCGCTCGCGCTCGCGGACGCCGCCGACGAGGGCCTCCTGCGCCCCGGGGCTCGCGTCCTGCTGACCGCCTTCGGCGCGGGCCTGTCCTGGGCCTCGTGCCTGCTCACCCTCGGAGACGACGCATGACGACGCACCAGACCGACCGCATCGCGCTGGTCACCGGTGGCTCCGGTGGCATCGGCGCCGCGATCTGCACCCAGCTGTCGGCCGACGGGCTGACCGTGCTGGTCGGGTACCGCAGCGACCGCCAGGGCGCCGAGGAGGTGGTGGCCGCCTGCACCGGCAAGGCCGAGGCCGTCCACCTCGACGTCACCGACGAGGACTCCGTCGCCGCCGCGATCGACCGCGCCGGTGACCTCGGGACGCTCGACACCGTCGTCAACGCCGCCGGGGTCGCCGTCGACAAGCTCGTCCTGCAGCTGTCGCCCGAGGACTTCGACACGGCGATCCAGGCCAACCTGCGTGGCGCCTACCTCGTGTCGCGCGCGGCCCTGCGTCCGATGCTGCGGGCCCGTCACGGACGGATCATCCAGATCGGCTCGATCGTGGGGCTGCGCGGCAACACGGGTCAGGCCGCCTACGCGGCGGCCAAGGCCGGACTGATCGGCTTCTCCACGAGTCTCGCCCGCGAGGTGGCACGCAAGAACATCACCGTCAACGTGGTCGCGCCGGGCTTCGTCGAGACCGCGATGACCGACGCGCTGCCCGACCAGGCCCGCGAGGCCCTGCGTGAGCTCGCCCCGACCGGACGCGCCGTGACCGCGGACGAGGTCGCCGCCGCCGTGGCCTTCCTCGCCTCGCCGGCTGCCTCCGGCATCACCGGGACCGTGCTCCCGGTCGACGGCGGCGCGACCTGCTGACCAGACCGCTGTGACGCCGGCGCCGCACCGACGAGCCGCCGGCGTCACAGCACAACCCACGACCTCCGCCCCGCCCCGGGGCGGCCCCCGCCCACACCGGGCACCGACCACCGACCCACCCACACAGGGAGTCACACCATGACCCGCAACGACATCCAGACCCAGCTCAGCGGCATCCTCGTCGACCAGTTCGGCGTGCCCGCCGACGAGATCACCGAGGACGCCACGTTCGAGGCGCTCGGCCTCGACTCGCTCGACCTCGTCGAGGTCACGCTCGTGATCGACGAGGAGCTCGGGATCCGCATCCCCGACGAGAAGCTCGGCGACATCCGGACCACCGGCGACGCCGTCACCGTGCTCATCGACCTGACCAAGGTGGAGGCCTGATGCAGCGCGACGCCCTGCCCGAGCCCAGCGCCGAGACGCGCGACCGCCGGCCTGCACAGGCCGACGTGGTCGTGACCGGCATGGGCGCGATCACCCCTGCTGGTCGTGGCGTCGCCGCGACCTGGGCCGGCGTGCTCGCCGGCAAGGGCGCTGCGAGCCTCGACGAGTCCCTCGTCGAGGCTGGCACGCCGGTCACCCTCACGGCGCGCGTCGAGGACTTCGACGCCGACGCCGAGCTGGGTCGCGGGACGTCGCGCCGCCAGGACCGCTTCACCCAGCTCGCGCTGCTGGCCGCCCGTGAGGCGGTCACGCAGGCCGGCCTGAACGCCGGCGCCCCCGACGAGCAGCCGGACGCCCTCACCGCGGCCGACCGCGACCGCGTCGGTGTGCTCCTCGGCTCGGGCATCGGCGGGGCCGAGACCTGGGACGAGACCTACGCGACCTACCTCGAGAAGGGGCCCGGTCGCGTCTCGCCCCTGTTCATCCCCAAGATGCTGTCCAACACGGCTGCGGGTGCCATCGCGATCGCCACGGGTGCCCGCGGGCCGAACCTCACCGTGAACACGGCGTGTGCCGCGGGTGCCAGTGCGATCGGCACGGCCCTGCAGCTGCTGCGCAGTGGTGCGGTCGACGTCGTGCTCGCAGGCGGCGTCGAGGCCGGCATCACGCCGCTCAGCATCGCCGCCTTCGCCAACATGGGCGCGTTGACCAAGAACGACGACGCGACCACCGCGTCGCGTCCCTTCGACGTCGACCGCGACGGCTTCGTCATGGGCGAGGGCGCGGCCGTCCTGGTGCTCGAGCGGGCCGACCACGCCAGCGCGCGTGGCGCCGAGGTGCTCGGCCGCGTCGCCGGCTACGGCGCCAGCGCGGACGCGCACCACGCGACCGCCCCGCCGGAGGACGGCGCCGGTGCCGTGCTGGCCATGCGCCGTGCGCTGGAGGACGCCGGGCTCGAGCCGACGGCCATCGGGCACGTCAACGCACACGGCACCTCGACCCCGCTCAACGACGCGGCCGAGTCGAAGGCGCTGCGCACCGTGCTCGGCGAGCACACCGACAGCGTCGCGGTGACGTCGACCAAGGGCGTGACCGGGCACCTGCTCGGTGCCGCCGGTGCGGTCGAGGCAGTCATCGCGCTGCACGTGCTGCGCGACGGCGTCGTCCCACCCACCGCCGGCCTGCGGACGCAGGACCCCGACATCGACCTCGACGTCGTGCGCGACGAGCCGCGCGAGCTCACCGTCGACGCCGTGCTGTCCAACAGCTTCGGCTTCGGCGGCCAGAACGCCG
>CAYMGL010000113.1:0-8190 GCA_964389945.1 uncultured Actinomycetota bacterium | reverse complement strand
GACCGCGAGTTGTAGACCAGGTCCCAGCCGTGGCCCGTGCCCAGCTCCTCCATCACCAGCCGGCACGTCTCGTAGGTCTGTGCCTCGTAGTCGCAGTGACGTGACATCGTCCGTGGGATCGAGTGGGTGGTGAACACGACGCGGGCGTCCGGCTGCTCCTCCCCGGGCAGCGAGCGGATCGCGTCGCGGACGTAGTCGACGTGCGGCAGGACGAACCCCGGGTGGTTGTAGTAGGCGCGGACCTTCTCGAACGTCGGCGGCTCGATGCCCTCGGCGGCGACCTCCCGGCGGGCACGCTCGACGTCCTCGCGGTACTGCCGGCAGCCCGAGTAGCTCGAGTACGCGCTGGTCAGCACGGCGACGGCGTGCCCGACGCCGTCGGCAGCCATCTCGCGCAGGGTGTCGGCGAGGAAGGGGTGCCAGTTGCGGTTGCCCCAGTACACGCGCAGGTCGTGCCCGGCGTCGTGCAGCTCGGCCTCCAGCGCGGCGCGCAGGTCGCGGCACTGCTGCTGGATGGGGGACACGCCCCCCCGCGCGTAGTAGTGCTCGCTGACCTCCTCGAGCCGCTCGTCGGGGATGCCGCGGCCCTCGGTGACGTTGCGCATGAACGGCAGCACGTCGTCGGGACCCTCGGGGCCGCCGAACGAGACGAGCAGCACGGCGTCGATCGGCTGGTCAGCCACGTTCGTCCTCTCCTGCACGCTTGACTGGGAGTGGACCGTACGAGGATGGACACGTGGCCGACCCCACCCCCCTGGACGACTTCGACCGTGCGCTCGTGGTCACGGCGCACCCGGACGACGTCGACTTCGGTGTCGCCGGCTCGGTGGCGCTGCTGACCGGGGCAGGGGTCGAGGTGACGTACTGCATCGCCACCGACGGGCAGGCCGGTGGGTTCGACCGCGACACGCCGCGCTCGGAGATCCCGACGATCCGGCGCCGCGAGCAGCGTGCGGCGGCCGCCGAGGTGGGCGTCGACGACGTCCGGTTCCTCGGCCGGGTCGACGGCGAGGTGGTCAACGACCTCGCGCTGGCGCGTGACATCAGCCGCGTGATCCGCGACGTCCGGCCGGACCTCGTCATCACGTCCAGCCCGGAGCGCAACTACCGCATGGTCGGGGCGTCGCACCCGGACCACCGCAGGGTGGGCGACGCGACGCTGGACGCGGTCTACCCGTTCGCCCGCAACCCCTTCGCGTTCCCCGAGCTGCTGGGCGACGAGGGCCTCGACGCGTGGATCGTCGGCGAGGTCTGGCTGCTCGGCGCGCCGGACCCCGACCGCTTCCTCGACGTCACGGACGTCGTGGACCGCAAGCTCGCCGCGATCGCCGCCCACGCGTCGCAGATCGCGGAGCCGGGGCCGATGGAGGAGCGCGTCCGCGAGTGGCTGGGCCGCACCGCACGGGCCGCGGGCCTCCCCGACGGCCGGCTCGCGGAGGCCGTGAAGGTCGTGCGGATCGAGCGGTAGCCGGCCGCGTCGGCTCAGTCGACGCGTTCGTCGATGAGCTTCTCGTGGACCGGCGTGCCGTTCGGCTCGAAGCGGTAGTGCGCGAAGTCCTTGCGGAACTCCAGGTCCGCCCCCTCCGCGCCGTCGCGGTGCTTCTCGATCGACCAGACCACGTAGCGGTGGTGGTCGCGGGCCTTCTCGGTGTCGTAGACGATGTGGCTGCGATGGACGATGTCGTACTTGTCGTTGAGCATGAGCACGGCGTCCGACTCGTACGTCAGCGTCGACGACCCGTCGAGGTGCTTCAGCCGCAGCCGTGGCGCGTCGAGGCCCTGCCGGTCGGCGATCGCGGCCGCGACGACCACGACGTCGAGGCGCATCGCGAGGTCCTTGAGCTCCTGGGCGATCTGCATCACGCGGAGGCGGTCGTCCGGCTGGTGCGGGTCGGTCGGGACCTTCTGGAGGTAGTCGACGAGCAGCACGGTGGCCTCGTTGCGCACCATCATCGCGTCGAGCTCGGTCACGGTCGTGGTCAGGCCGTTCGCACGGACCAGCAGCAGGTTGTCGTCGTACGCCGCCATCGCCTCGTGCGCCGCGGCCAGCGCGGGCACGTCGTGGATCACCTCGGACAGCGGCACGTCGCCCGCGGACACGTCCGACAGCGCGCTGCGTGCGTCGGCCCGGGCGGCGGCGTCGACCCGGTCGCCGAGCTCACCGACCTCCATGAGCAGCAGCCGGTCCATCAGCGTGCGCTCGTCGTGCTCGTAGCAGGCCAGCAGCACGGTCTCGCCGGCGGTCGCCATGTGCCGCGCCCACTGCAGCAGCGCGACGGTCTTGCCGGCCCCCGGCCGCCCACCGATGAGCGTCAGGTTCTGGGTGCGCAGGCCGCCGACGAGCACGCGGTCCAGCGAGCCGAACCCGGTCGGGACGACGCGTCGGTGCCGGTCGGTGTCCAGCGCCTCGGCGCGGACGGCCGACAGCCGCGCCGGCTGGACGTCAGCGCCGATCGGGGGCGGGGGGACGGTCACTGCTGGACTCTCTCGTCGCGTCGCGACGGAACCTAGTCACAGCTTGCGGAGCCGGACCTCCTCGACGCGGTGGTCCGGCCCCTTGCGCAGCACGAGATCCGCACGGGAACGTGTCGGCAGCACGTTCTCGACGAGGTTGACCTGGTTGATCTCCGTCCAGATGCGCACGGCCTGGTCGCGGGCCGCCGCCTCGTCGAGCTCGGCGTAGCGGCGGAAGTACGAGCGGTCGTCGCGGAACGCGGTCTCGCGCAGCGCGAGGAACCGCTGCACGTACCAGTCCCGGATGTGCTCGACCGCCGCGTCGACGTAGATCGAGAAGTCGAAGAAGTCGCTGACGAACACGCCGTCGGCGCTCCGTGGCGTCCCGGTCTGCAGGACGTTGAGCCCCTCGACGAGGAGGATGTCGGGCTGGCGGATCTCGACGTGCTCGTCGGGGACGACGTCGTAGGTCAGGTGGGAGTAGACGGGTGCCCGGACGACCGGCACCCCGGCCTTCACGTCGCCGACGACCCGCAGGAGGTTCCCGACGTCGTAGGACTCGGGGAACCCCTTGCGGTGCAGCAGCCCGCGGTCCCGGAGCTCGGCGTTGGGCAGCAGGAAGCCGTCGGTGGTCAGCAGCTGCACCTCCGGGTGGTGGGGCCAGCGCGACAGCAGGGCCCGCAGGAGCCGGGCGGTCGTCGACTTGCCCACCGCGACCGAGCCGGCGATCCCGATCACGAACGGCACCTTCTGGGTGCTGCCGCCGAGGAACGTCGCGGTCGCCCGGTGGAGGTCCTGCACCGCGGCGACGTAGAGGTTCAGCAGCCGGGAGAGGGGCAGGTAGACGGCCGCGACCTCCTCGAGGTCGACCTCCTCGCCGATGCCGCGCAGCTGGGCGAGCTCGTCCTCGTCGAGGGTCAGCGGCGTGGACGCACGCAGGGGTGCCCAGTCCGCGCGCTCCAGCACGGTCCACGGTGTGGGAGGCTGGGCAGGATGGGGCACAGGACCTCGCTGGACGGGTGCGTGCGACCGGGCTGCGCGGGCACGCTACCGGTGGTCCCGTGTGCGTCGGGAGCCCGGGTTCGCAACACTGACCCCCGTCGCGCGCCACACTCGGCCCCTGCCGAGCACCGGGTGCCCGGCATCCCACACCCCGGAGCCACACGTGGACGTCGACCGTCGACTGCTGGTGCTGCGCGCGTCCGCAGCGCTCGCGGTGCTCCTGCTCGTGCCGTTGATCGTGGTGCTCAGCTCGCTCAACGACGAGGCCCCGATCCGTGCCGGCGAACCCTCGCCGCGCACGATCGAGACCAACCGGCCGATCGAGATCCGTGACCAGGCGGCGACGGACGAGGCCCGCGAGACCGCACGCAACAGCGTCGAGTCGGTCGAGGTGGAGGACAACTCGGCACGCGCCGAGACGATCGACGACGTGCAGAGCGTGTTCGCCGCCGTGCGCGGCGCCCGCCAGCCGCGCGAGGTCCCCAACCCCGAGTTCACGCCGGGCGACCCGACGCCGGCACCGCAGACGATCACCGAGGTCCCGTCGCCGGAGCAGCAGCTGGCGACCCTCGTGGCCGAGGTGGACGTGCTGGACGAGGAGGCCCTGCGTGCCCTCGTCGCGTTGTCGGACGCCCAGCTCACGCGGGTCGAGGACGAGACGATCGACGCCGTCCAGGAGCTGCTGCGCGGCAGCATCAGCGAGGACGACCTCGAGACGGTCCTGGCGACCGAGCTGCAGCAGGAGCTGCAGCTGCGGACCTGGCCGGCCGACGCCGACGACGAGATCGTCGAGCCGCTGATCACCGCCGTGCTGCGGCCGACGGTCAGGATCGACAACGAGGAGACCCAGCGGCGCCGTGACGCGGCCGCGGAGGCCGTCGAGCCGGTCGTGGAGACGTGGGCCGAGGGCGACGTCGTCGTCGAGGCCGGGGACATCGTCACCGACGTCGAGCTCCAGGCGCTCGAGCAGCTGGGCGAGGCGGGCTCCGACGCAGGCGTCGCCTTCGTCCGGGCCCTGACGGCCATGGTGCTGATCGTCGCCGTGGTCGGGCTCTACCTCCACCGCAGCCAGCCCGAGGTGTGGCGCGACCCCGGGCGTGTCTTCGTGCTCGCCGCGGTCACGGTGCTGTCGAGCATGGCGCTGGCCGGTGTCGAGATCCTCGCCGACACCTTCGGCAGTGCCTGGTGGTTCGCCTTCCCGGCCGGCGGGGTGGTCCTGCTGCTGTCCGTCCTGATCTCGCCGCAGGTGGGCACGATGGCGGTGCTGCCGTTGGCCGGCGTGGCGCTGCTGATGGCGCCGGCGCTGCCGGCGCTGGCGATCTTCATCGCCGCGGTGACGGTCCTGGCGGCACCGCTGGCCGGCGGTGTCAGCACGCGCGTCGCCCTGCGCCGCGCAGGGGTGCGCGTCGCGATCGCGGCGCCGATCGTGGCGGTCGCCGTGGCGGTCGTGTTCGGCCCGCGTGACCAGGTCGAGCTGGTCCTGCTCGCCTCGGTCCTCGGCGGCATCGCGGGCGCGGCGATCCTGCAGAGCCTGCTGCCGGCCTTCGAGAGCGTCTTCCGTCTGGCGACGGTGACGGCGCTGCTCGACCTCGCCGACCGCAACCACCCGCTGCTGCGCGAGCTCGAGGCCAAGGCGATCGGCTCGTACAACCACTCGGTGATGGTCGCGTCGCTGACCGAGCGCTGCTGTCGCGAGATCGGTGCGAACCACCTGCTGGGGCAGGTCGCCGCGCTCTACCACGACATCGGCAAGGTCCGACAGCCGCACTTCTTCATCGAGAACCAGCGCGGCATCGCCAACCCGCACGACGACCTCGAGCCGCGCGTCTCGGCCGTGATCATCCAGAACCACGTCAAGGACGGCGTGGAGATGGCCGAGCGCCACCGCCTGCCGCCCGAGGTGGTCAGCTGCATCGGCAGCCACCACGGCACGATGCTGGTGACCTACTTCTACCGCCGCGCCGTTGCCGAGGCCGGGGGCGACGAGGACGCCGTCGACGAGCAGCACTTCCGCTACAAGGGCCACAAGCCGCAGAGCAAGGAGGCGGCCGTCCTGCTGCTGGCCGACTGCTGCGAGGCGACGACGCGGGCCATGGCCATGGACCGGGGCACGCTGCCCGGCGACGAGATCGAGCAGGTCGTGGACCGCCTGCTGCACGAGCGCGTCGACGACGGCCAGTTCGACGACTGCGAGCTGACGTTCGTCGAGCTGCAGCGGGTCCGTGACACGCTCGTGGACGCACTGACGGGGATCTACCACCCGCGGATCCAGTACCCGGGGCAGGGACCGGGCCGCGAGGCGGCCTGATCCGGCCGGAGCCGGTACCTTCCGGCCCTCCCCCCGCGTCAGAGCGCGGACCATCGGGCAGCAGGCCCGGGACGCGGCGACCTCGTCGCGCCCAGACACACGGAGCACGTCACCAGTGAGCGAGACCCCCGACGAGCAGCAGGACATGGAAGAGCCCGTCGCCTCCGACGAGGAGACGACGGTGACGGACGACGTCGAGGAGGTCGAGGTCGGCGACGAGCTCGAGCCCCTCCCGATCCCGGACGAGCTGCGCGTCAACGCCATCGTCGACGGCGTCATCGCGAAGCTGGTCGACTTCGGTGCCTTCGTCGACATCCCGACCGCACGCGGCACGGCCACGGGGCTCGTGCACGTGTCCGAGGTCGCCCCCGGCTTCGTCGAGAACATCTACGCCGAGGTGGGGGAGGGCGACCGCGTCCGGGTCAAGGTCCTCTCGATCGCCGACGACGGCAAGATCAGCCTCTCGATCAAGCAGGCCCGCGAGGACTGGGACGAGGTCCAGGAGCTGGACCGGCCCGTGCGCTCCAAGATCGACAAGGACTTCGACCGCAAGCTGCGCAAGTTCATGCACGGCTCGCAGTCGATCCAGGGCGAGGCACGTCGCCAGAAGCGCCGCAAGCTGGGGCGCTGACCCGACGATCGCGGCTCAGTCGGCCGCGACCCAGGCCGCGAGGACGGCGTCGTCGGCCAACGCCGCACGGAAGGCCGCGACGTCGGCCTCGTCGATGGGCGGGGCGTCCGGCCGTGGCGGCAGGTCCGCCGGGTCGGGTGCGACGTGGGACTCGGCCAGCAGGACGTCCGGTCGCTCGGCGCGTTCCCACGGGGGGACGGGCCCGGTCTCGATCCTGACCTCCCAGGTGCCGATGAGCGCCTCGACGACGCGCCGGTTCGCCCGTCGGACGACGAACGCGTCGCACCGTGGGCACGTGAAGCCGTAGCGGTCGACCGGCACCCTGGTCGGCGCACCGAGGTGCAGGACGACGTCGGCGGCAGCGATCTCGATCGCCTGCTCGCACATGAGGCAGGTGACGCGGACGTTCGGCATCGTTGGACTCCTCGCTCGTCGTCCGGGTCAACGAGCGGGGCGACCCCTGGTGACGCTCAGTCCTCGACCGGTGACGCCTCGTCGCTGTCGCTGCCCGCACCGACGGCGGCCAGCCGGGCCTCGTCGCGCGCCACGAGCCCGGCGAGCGGGTCGCTGCGTCCGGTCTGTCGGCGCACCAGGAGCGTCGCACTGACGGCCAGCACCAGCAGTGCGATCCAGCCGTTGTTGCGGATGCCCAGCGCCCACTCGATCTGGTCGTCGGTCCGCAGCAGCTCCATCAGGAACCGGATCACGCCGTAGCAGGCGAGGTACAGCAGCAGGCTGGAGCCCATGCGCCAGTCCTCGCGGCGCTCGGCCCGCAGGATCACCGTGACGGCCAGCAGGTTCAGCAGCGCCTCGTAGAGGAAGGTCGGGTGGAACAGCCGGTCGTCCGGGAACCCCGCGCGAGCAGCAGCCTCCTCGCTCACGCGCAGTGCCCACGGCAGGTCGGTCGGCGTGCCGAACAGCTCCTGGTTGAACCAGTTGCCGAGCCGGCCGATGGCCTGGGCCGTCGGCACGGCGACCGCGACGGCGTCGAAGAACGGCAGCACCGGCATCGCCATCTGCCGCAGCAGCACGATCGCCACGACCGAGCCGGCCGCGATGCCACCGAAGAAGGCCAGCCCACCCTCCCAGATCGCAAGGACCTGCCAGGGCGCGGCACCGCCGGGACCGTCGAAGAAGCGGTCCAGGTGCGTGCTGACGTAGCCGAGCCGTGCACCGAGGAAGCCGAGCAGGACGGCCCAGGTCATGACGCGGTCGAGGGCCTCGCCGTCCCCGCCGTACCGCTCGTAGCGGCGACGCGTGATGGTGAAGGCGAGCGCCACGCCGATCGCGATCACGATCCCGTAGTAGTGCAGCTCGAGCGGCCCCAGGTTCAGCGTGGGGTCGGGCGGCGAGGGGATGGCCGCGAGGACGGCGTGTGCGGACGGCAACGCGAGCTCCGCTTCAGCGAGGGGGTCGGCTGCCGAGACGGTAGCGACGGGACGATCGTTCCCCGTCGTGCATGGTTGACAGCAGGAGATCGTGTGGGCAAGGTGGAAGTAGCACATGAGGCGTCGCGACGCGGTCGCGCTTCCGCTCCGTGTGCTCGTTCCGTTGTGTGCCGAGCGGGCGCGCGGTCATCGCGGCCCCCGTGCCCATCGCCCCGGAACCCCCGAACCCTCCTGACGCGTTGTCCAGACCGGACCGGACGCGCGTGACCCGCGCCACGACGAGGCATGTGCCTCGTGGCGCCACCCCCCGTCGTACCCACCCTCCGCTCCAGAACCACCGAAGGAACTGACACGTGAAGACCGCAGACCTTCCCAGTGCAGAGGTCGCCGTCGAGGAGCTCTTCGAG
>CAYMGL010000112.1:0-8254 GCA_964389945.1 uncultured Actinomycetota bacterium | reverse complement strand
TAGAGCAGCCGCCTCCTAAGCGAAAGGTCGCAGGTTCGACTCCTGCCTGGGGCGCCAGACAAGTCCGAACCGTCAGAGCTCGTGACCCCAGTCAGGGACAGCAATCCGGACGCGGTGACAGTTCGCTTGGCGATCCCGGCTTCGATGCTCGCAAGACTTCCACTGCGCATCATCTCACTGACCGCGCCGACCGCGGACGTGATCGAACTCCCGCGTGGCACGCCTGCCGCTCAGTCCTGCCAGCCGTCGCTGGCCATGAGGTTGAACACGCCGCCCTGCGGGTCGGCCACCACGGCGACGCGGCCGACGCCGGGGATGTCGAACGGCTCGGTCACGACCTGACCGCCGAGTTCGCCGACCCGCTCGCAATCGCCGTCGACGTCGTCGGTGCCGAGGTAGATCGTCCAGTAGTTCGGCACCTCGTCGGGCACGCCCTCCGGCATCTGCATGATCCCGGCGAAGCTGCGCTCCCCGTCGAACGTCGCGACGGTGTATGTGCCCATCGGCCCCATGTCCTGGTCGACGAGCTGCCAGTCGAACGTCGCCTCGTAGAACGAACGGACCGCGCCGGGATCGCGGGTCAGCAGCTCGCTCCAGCCGAACGCGCCCGGCCCGTTCACGACGCCCGCACCGATGTGCTGCTGCGGCTGCCACAACGAGATCATGGCGCCGGACGGGTCCTGCAGGATCGCCATCCGGCCGGCGTCCATGACGTCCATCGGGGCCAGGACGATGGACCCGCCGGCCTCCTCGGCCGTCTCCGCCGTCGCGTCGGCATCGGCCGTGTTGATGTAGCTGTTCCAGACCGCCGGTCGCCCCGCCATGTCCCCGAACTGCCCACCCAGCCCGGCGACGTCGTGGCCGCCCTGCCGGAACATCGTGTAGACGTGGTTGCCCTCGTCGTCGAACTGCTCCACGGCGTCCCAGCCGAACAGCTTGCTGTAGAAGGTCGCCGAGCCGGCGACGTCCGGGCTCATCAGGTCGATCCAGGACGGGATGCCCTCGTCGTACGACGTCCGAAGTCCCATGTCATGCCCCCTCGATGACGGTGGCGCGGGCCGCCCCGCGCCGCACCTGCCCACCATAGGGACAGTGGGGTGCCGCCGCGTGAACTGTCGATGAACCTCCCGGTCGTCCCGACGGAACGCCCTCAGTGCGAGGGGACGACCACCACCGGCGCCGTGGGGTGCACGAGGCACCGGCGGCTGACCGAACCGAGCAGCAGCCCGGCGAACCCACCGTGGCCACGACTCCCCACCACGAGCAGGTCGGCGTCGTCGGCACGGTCACGGAGCCGCTGGGCGGCGCCGCCCTCGGCCACCGTCCGCTCGACCACGACGTCATCCGCCTCCGCCCGCCGCACGGCATCGTCGAGCACATCAGCGGCGACCTTGCGCATGTCGTGCTGCGTCAGGGTCGGCACTGGCGGCACCCATGGCGAACCGATGCCCACGGGCGTGTAGTGGTAGGCGGTGACGACCTCGATCCGGGCGTCGGTCGCGCGGGCCAGGTCGACCGCCCAGCGCAGGGCGTGCAGCGCCTCCTCGGAGCCGTCGACGCCCACGACCATCCGTTCCAGCCGTCCCGGGTCGGCCGTCACGAGCATCGTCGGGCACACCGCGTGCGTCACGACCTGGCGGCCGATCGAGCCGAGCAGGGTCGACTCGATGGCACCGTGGCCGTGGGTGCCGAGCACCAGCAGGTCGGCGTCCTTGGCGGCACCGAGCAGGACGGCTGCGGGCTGTCCCTGCTGGATGAACGACTCGAGCTCGACACCCTCGTGATCAACTTGGTCCAGCGTGTGCTTCTGCGCCTGGAGGCCGAGCTCGACCGCGTCCTCGCCCAGGTCCCACTCCACGAAGGGACCGGCCAGCGGCATCTCCGCGGCCGCGGTCACCACCTCGACCCTCGCGTCGGTCGCCTGCGCCAGCCGCACCACCCAGGCGAGGGCCGCAGCAGCCGGGTCCGAGCCGTCCACGCCGACGACGATGCGCTCCATCACGTGCCTCCTCGGGGGGCTGGTGACCAGCGTGGCCACCTCGTCCCGGATCCGGCAGTGCTGAAGGTCCTCCGCCAGGAGCCTCCGGTCAGTACCCCCCGGTCACGTAGTCGGTGAGTGACTCCTTCTCGACCTGCAGCTTCTCGATCGTCGACTTCACGACGTCGCCGATCGACACGATCCCGAACAGCCCCCCGGCCTCGTCCACGACGGGGATGTGGCGGAAGCGGCCCTCCGTCATCAGCTGCATCAGCTGGTCGGTCGTCGTGTCGGCGTTGCACGTCGTCACGGTGCCGGTCATGGCCTCCGCGACGGTCACGTCGAGGCAGTCGGGGCCCTCGCTGGCCAGCTGTCGCACGATGTCGCGCTCCGACACGATGCCGACGACGCGGCCGTCGGCCTCGACGACCACGACCGCACCGATGCGGCGCTCGTCCAGGACGCCCGCCACGCGTTCCAAGGTCGCCTCCGGGCCGATCGTCGCCACGTCGGTTCCCCGCGCGCCCATGATCTGCTCAGCCGTCGTCGCCATCCGGTCTCCCTTCCCGATGTCGTTGGCAGCAACCATGCCACGTCCGACGGGACGCCGCACGACTTCGACGTCAGGCACGTCGGACCGGGACGTTGGTCCCTGTCGACCCCACGGTCGCGCCGGCAGCGTCCCTGTCGATGCTCGGGTGATGCTCGGAGGTGCTGGGGTGGCAGGACTGCGGAACGGCTACGGGCCGGTGCGCGTGGCGCTGGCGACGGCGGCCGTCGCGTGCGGGGCGATCGCACTGTGGCTCGTCCGGGGCGACGCGCTGCCCGGCGGCCGCTGGTTCGCGGTGCACCTGTTCACGCTCGGGGTGCTGAGCCCCCTGGTCCTCGCACTATCACAGCACTTCGCCGCCACGCTGTCACGTGGCACCGAGGGCCCGACGACCCCGCTCACCATCGCCTTCTCGGCGACGGCGGCGACCGTGCTCCTCGGTGTCGCGACGGCGAGCCGACCGGTGCTGGTGGTCGGCGCGACCGCGGTCAGCGGTGTCGTCCTCGTCGCGTACCTCCGGTTGCGGCGACTCCGCCGCGACGCGGTCGGCGCCCGCTTCGGCTGGGTGGTGCGCCTGTACGAGCGCGCTCACGGCGCGTTCCTCCACGGTGCCCTGCTGGGCGCGCTGCTCGGTGCGGGTGTGCTGCCCGGCGAGTGGTACGTCGGGGCACGCGCAGCCCACCTGCACGCCAACGTCGCCGGCTGGGGTGCCCTCACGTTCCTCGCCACGGTGGTGTTCTTCGGGCCGACGGTGCTCCGCCGGCAGATCGAGCCCGGCGCCGACCGGCGCGCAGCCCGCCACCTCCGACACGGTGCGACCGGGCTGTCGGTCGCGGTGGTGGCGCTGCTCGCGACCGGGCTCGGCGGTCTTGTCGGGACGTCCATGCGGCTCGTCGCCGCCGCGGGGCTGGCCGTGCTCGCGGCCGCGGCCACCACGACCTGCGCCCCGATCGTGCGCACGGCGCTGCGTGGCAGCCCGGGCGCCGGCCGGTGGCCGATGGCCGCCGCCTGCACGTGGCTGCCGATCGCGCTGTGGGCCGACGTCGCCGTCGTCGCGACGGGTGCGTGGCGCTGGCTGGACGCCATCGGCGTGGTCGCCCTGACAGGGGTGCTGCTGCAGGCGATCCTCGCCGCCGCCCTGCACCTGCTCCCGATCGCGTTCGCCCGTGACCGCTCGCAGCGGGACCGCCTGCGCGCCGCCGTCGCCCGGGGCAGCGGACCACGCACCGCCGTCCTCGACCTCGGCATCATCCTGGTCGTGTCGACCGCGGTCCTGCGCCCGCTGCTGGCCGACCCGGCGACCACGGCACTGGCCGGTCGCCTCGGCTGGTGGCTGGTCGCACTCGCCGTCGCGAGCCTCCCCGTCGCCCTGGTCGACGCGAGGGCCTGACGACGACCGCGGGGCCGTGCCGGCGCGCGCCGGCGTCTCAGCCGATGCCCGCGAGCTCGGTGGCGACCGTCGTCAGCTGCGGCATGTCGACCATCGACTCCCCGCGCTCGAGCAGGCCCCGGGCGAGCACGCGCAGCGCCTCGTCGAGGACGGGCCCACCCGTCTGCGGCTGCCACTGCACGAGGGCGATCGCCTCCCCCAACCACCGCAGCTCCTCGCTGGCCAACGCACCCGCCGTCGGTGCGTCCAGTCGCCGGTCCAGTTCGTGGCGCACCGCGGCCGTGCGGTCCTGCCAGTCGCCGAGGTGCCGGACCGGTGCTGGCGGCTCGAGCTCCCCCTGCAGGAGGTCCACGACCGCTGCCAGGTCGCGCGGCGCGACGATGCACCCCGTCGCCGCCGCCAGCCGCGGGTGCCGTCGGACCGCGTTGCCGCCGAGGACGACGGGGACCCCCTCCGCGGCCGCCCGCCGTGCGACGTCGATCGTCCCGCCCAGGAGCGGGGCGAACGAGCACGACAGCAGCAGTGCCTCGGCACCGTGCTTCGCCAGGTCGCGACCGATGGCGCCCGGTGGCGTCGACCCGCCGATCCACCGCACCTCGACGTCGCGGTCGAGCAGCTCCAGGACGAGCAGCCGCGACGGCAGCGTGTGCCCCTCCCCCGGCACGCCGACGATCGTCACGCGCGGGCCGTGGTGCGTCTCGGTCCGCAGCTGGAGCTCGAGCGGGGCGACCAGGGATTCGAGCAGCTCGGTGGCCGCCTGCTGCTCGGCGACGGTCCACACACCCACCTCCCACCGGTGGCCGATCTCGTGGAGCGCCGGTGCGACGACCTCGTCGATGATCCGACTGATCGACTGGCCGCGTCGGTAGCGGTCCTCGAGGTCGCGCCGGACCGGGGCGACGGCCTGCACGGCGAGCAGGTCGACGACCTGCGACGCCGTGAAGTGCCGGTCGGTCCGCCGCGACAGCACGGCCTCCCCGAGCGCCACGAGACCCGGGAGGTGGCGTTCCAGCACCGTGCGCGTCGAGCCCGTGGCGGCGGCGAACATCGGTGGCCCCGCCCCGACCGCGAGGTCGAGCGCGATCGTGTCGGGGTCGACGTCGTCCACGCCGACGAACCTCGCACCCGATCTGCTGACGAGCCCGGACAGGGTGGCCCGCACGTCCTCGCGCGAGCGCGCGAAGGACATCCGGTGGTGGGCCGAGGCCACTGCGCGACGGAGCCTGAGGGCGGCGACGTCGGGATCACCGTCCGGCCCCGCCGCCTCCACCGGCGATGGCAGCACGAGCGCCGGTGGCAACGTCACGACGAACGTGGCGCCCGGGCCCGGCTCGTGGCGCAGATCGGCCCCGATGACGTCGGCCAGGCCGGCAGCGAGGCGCAGGCCGAGGCCCAGTCCACCGTGGTCGCGCCGCAGCATCGGGCCGTGCTGGGTGAAGCCCTCGAACATGCGATCCGAGAAGGCGGGATCCACGCCCGGACCGCTGTCGGTCACCCGCAGCTCGACGCTGCCCCCCGCCGGCCGCGCCGTGATCGTGACCGGCGCCGCACCGTGCAGCAGCGCGTTGTCGACCAGCTCGCGCAGCAGCAGCCGCAGGTGCTCGCGTCCCGTCGCGACCGTGAGCCCAGCGGCGACGTCGACCTCGACCTCCGTGGCCTGCTCGGCGTCCCCGAGGGCGTCGGCCACCACGGCCGCCAGCGGGACGTCCTCGAACACCACGTCGTCCGCACTGACGGCGCGAATCGTCAGCAGCACGCGGTCCACGGTCCGCTGAAGCCGGCTGGCGTTGCGCGCGGCGATCCGCAGCAGCCGGTCGGCGTCCGGGCCGAGCTGGTCCGCGTGGTGCTCCAGGACCGTGGCGACGAACCCACCGAGGGGTGCGAGGGGCGTGCGCAGCTCGTGGCTGAGCAGGGCCAGCAGCTCATCGCGCTCGTCGCCGCGGAGCACACGGCTCCCGAGCGCCGCCTCGACCTCGCCGAGGACCATGCGGCACCACCTCCCCCGGGCTGGGCCGTCGGCAGAACCCTCCTAGGGTACGCCGATCGGCTCCCGTGCCGCGAGGGGTTCGCACCGCCGTGGGCAACCGCGCGACACCGGGTCAGCGGGTCAGCGACCGCGGGTGAACCCCGGTCCGACGAGGCCGCGACGGACGGCCTCGCGGGTCAGCTCGTGGCGGGCACGGACGGTCTCGCGGCGCGCCTCGGCGCGGGCACGGACCTCCGCCACCGGCGTGGCCGCCCGGGCCGGTCCACGGGGACCGTGCTGCCAGCGCCACCATGCGAGGTAGCCGACCCCGGCCAGCGCGGCCGGCGTGCCGAGCACCACGCCCAGGGCTGTCAGGACCAGCCCCACGCCGGGCAGCAGCACGCCCAGCAGGACCAGCCCGAGCAGCACGGCGACGATCCCGAGCGCCGTGCCGATCGACGCCTCGCGCGCTGCGTAGCTGATCCCGCGTTCGGCGGCGACGACGAGCACCACGGCCAGCAGGACGAGCCCGCCCAGGAGCACGCCCTGCGCGAGCGGTGTCCCCGTCCGGCGGACGCTGTCGAGCAGCGCCACGGCCAGCGCGACGGGCAGCCCGAGGGCCGCCGTGCCCAGCACGACCCAGCCGGTCGTCACCAGCCAGCCCGGCAGCCGTCGTGCCACGTCCCACCTCCGCGTCGGTGCCGCACCGTAGTCCTCAGTGCCGAGGCAGCTGCTTCTCGAGCGGGACGTCGGCGAGCTCGTCGACCTCGACGTCGCCCAGTTCGGTCCCGGCGCGGTGCGCGGCACGGCCGATGAGGTGGCTGCCCACGGGCGCGGTGACGAACTGGAGGAGGATCACGAGCAGCAGCTTGGCGACGTTGCCGGTGTCGGGCACCTGCAGGGCCGCACCTCCGAGAACGAGCGCCAGCCCGAGCGTCGCCGGCTTGGTCGCCGCGTGCATGCGGGCGAACATGTCGTCGAAGCGCTGCAGGCCGATCCCCGCGATCAGGGCGAGCGCGGCCCCGGCGAACATCATGATCCCGCTGACGACCTCCATCAGCGCGCCCCCCGCCGCTCGATGAACCTCGCGACCAGCGCCGTGCCCGTGAAGCCGAGCAGCGCCGCGACCACCAGCACGTCGAGGTAGGTCCCGTCGCCGGTGCGGGCGGCGTCCACGGCGATGCCGCAGACCACGACGACGAGCAGCGTGTCGAGGGCGACGGCGCGGTCGGGGAACGAGCGGCCACGGAGCATGCGCAGCACACACAGCAGGCCGGCCGCAGCGAGCATCGCGAAGGTCAGCACGTACAGGACGGTCATGGTGTCTCCTCCGTCGTCGCGCTCGCGGACCGCATGGCCGGGAAGGCCCGCATCGCGTAGTCCTCGAGGACACCGATCTCGGCGCGGACGTCCTCGATCGACTTCAGGTGCATGATGTGGACGTAGAGCGTCAGCGGGTCGTGGCGGATCTCGAGCGTCAGCGTCCCCGGTGTCAGCGAGACGGTGTTGGCGATCAGCGTGGCCAGCGGGACCGAGTCGGTCCGCAGCGGGACGGCGACGATGCCCTGGTTGATGCGGTTGCGGGGCGTCACGACCTCCCAGGCCACGACGGCGCTGGACTTCACCAGCGCCCACGCGGCGTACCCGGCGTAGGCGAGCACGCCGAGCGGACTCGCGGTGACGGTCCGCTGGCGGTCGTGGAGCGGGATCAGCGTCATCGCGACGACGCCGGCGACCGCACCCCAGAGCACGTTGGCGACGCTCAGGTCGGACCACAGCGCGCACCAGACCACGATCGACCAGAGGACCACGATGACACGGCGGGTCGGGAAGTCGTTCACGGCCCCACCACCGCGTCGATGTAGGGCGCCCGCTCGAGCAGCACGGTCGCCGCACGCTCGCTGACCTCGAACAGCGGCCCCGCGACGAGGCTGACCCCCAGCGACGCCACCACGAGGACGGCCGTCGCACCGACCATCGCGGCGGACGCCGGCAGCTGATCGGGCCCCTCGGCGGCGACGACCGGCGACGGCTCGTCGGGGGTCCCCCAGAACACGCCGTTCCAGATCTTGGTCATCGAGAACAGGGTGAGGAGGCTGACGGCCAGCGACACGCCCACGATCGTCCACTGCTCGATCGCCAGCCCCGCCTGGACCAGCGACAGCTTGGCCACGAACCCCGAGAACGGCGGGATGCCCGCCAGCGAGAGGGCCGGCAGCAGGAACAGCACGGCGTAGCCCGGCGCCGAGTGCAGCATCCCACCGAGCTTGCGCAGCTGGCCGGTGCCGTTGGTCTGCTCGATGATCCCGCCGACGAGGAACAGCGTCGTCTTCACGATGATGTGGTGGACGATGTAGAGCACGGCCCCGG
>CAYMGL010000111.1:0-8298 GCA_964389945.1 uncultured Actinomycetota bacterium | reverse complement strand
CGGTCGTCGCGTCGGCCGTCGGCGGCATCCCGGAGGTCGTGGCCGACGGCGAGACGGGGACCCTCGTCGCGTTCGAGCCCGGCGACGACCAGTACGGGACGCCACGGGACCCGGCCGGGTTCGCGCGCGACCTCGCCGCGGCGATCGACGCGATCGTGGGCGATCCCGAACGCGCTGCCGCGATGGGGGTCGCGGGGCGGCGCCGGGCGGTCGACCACTTCAGCTGGGAGGCGATCGCCGCACGCACGCTCGACGTCTACCGCTCGTTGCTGTGAACGGAGCACACCATGGCTGACCACGACCTCGCCGGCCGTCCGGGGGAGGAGGGGCCGCTCGTCGACGTCGACGCCCTGCGCGCCGCCTACCGCGACGACGTGCCGGACGTCGCCGACCCGGCGCAGCGGGTCGCCTTCGGCACGTCCGGGCACCGCGGCTCGGCGCTGACGACCAGCTTCAACGACGCCCACGTGGCGGCGATGACACAGGCGGTGGTGGAGTTCCGGCGGGAGGCCGGCACCGACGGGCCGCTGTTCCTCGGCGGCGACACGCATGCGCTGTCGCCCCCGGCCTGGTTCACGACCGTCCAGGTGCTGGTCGCCAACGGCGTCGACGTGCGCGTCGAGGAGGGCTACACGCCGACGCCCGCGATCAGCCACGCGATCATCGCGGCGAACCGCAGCGACGGTCCCCGCGCGGACGGGCTGGTCATCACCCCGTCGCACAACCCGCCCGAGGACGGTGGCTACAAGTACAACGGGCCCGACGGTGGGCCCGCGGCGGCCAGCGCCACCTCGTGGATCGAGCGGCGGGCCAACGAGCTGCTCGCCGCCGACAACGACGGGGTGCAGCGGGTCGGCATGGACGAGGCCATGGCCGGCGTCACCAAGCACGACATCCTCGGTGCGTACGTCGACGACCTCCCCGCCGTCGTGGACGTCGACGCCATCCGAGCCGCCGGCGTGCGCATCGGCGTGGACCCGCTGGGCGGCGCCGCCGTCGGGTACTGGCAGGCGATCGCCGACCGGCACGACCTCGACCTCACCGTCGTCGACAGCACCGTCGACCCGACGTTCCGGTTCATGCACCGCGACTGGGACGGGCGCATCCGCATGGACTGCTCGTCGCCGTACGCGATGCAGGGGCTGATCGCGCTCAAGGACGACTACGACGTCGCGTGCGGCAACGACACCGACGCCGACCGCCACGGGATCGTCACGCCGGGCAGCGGCCTGCTGAACCCCAACCGGTACCTCGCCGTCGTCATCGACCACCTCCTGTCGCACCGGGACGGGTGGCCGGCCGACGCGGGGGTCGGCAAGACGCTGGTGTCGTCCAGCGTCATCGACCGGGTCGTCGCGGGCCACGACCGGCGCCTCGTCGAGGTCCCGGTCGGGTTCAAGTGGTTCGTGGACGGGCTCGCCGACGGGTCGCTGGTCTTCGGCGGCGAGGAGTCCGCCGGCGCCTCGCTGCTGCGCCGGGACGGCACGACCTGGACGACCGACAAGGACGGCATCGCACTGTGCCTGCTGGCGGCCGAGATCACGGCGGTGACCGGCAGCGACCCGGGGCAGCACGACGAGCGCCTGGCAGAGCAGTTCGGGCGCCCGTCCTACCGCCGCATCGACGCCCCGGCCACCCCGGACGAGAAGGCGGCGCTCAAGCAGCTGTCGCCGGACATGGTCACCGCAGACGAGCTCGCCGGTGACCCGATCACCGCGACGATGACCGAGGCGCCCGGCAACGGCGCCGCGATCGGCGGGCTCAAGGTCACGACCGACCACGGTTGGTTCGCGGCGCGGCCGTCGGGCACCGAGGACGTCTACAAGATCTACGCCGAGTCGTTCCGCGACGAGGACCACCTGGACGCGATCATCGAGCAGGCCCAGGCGCTCGTCGCCCGGGCCATCGGCTGAGCCGGCCGGTCAACCCGGCAGCGGCGCCCCGCGCTCGCGCAGCGCCGTCAGCACGGTCCCGACGTCGTGCACCTCGCGGCGCCGTGCGACCCGGATGGCCGACCGGGTGACGCGGCCCGGCCGTGCGATGGCCTGACCGATCCGCGCGACCGCGACGTCCCGCTCCTCGACCAGCCGCTCCCGGTCGTCGCCCGCCGCGGCGACCGTGGTCGCGAACCGCCACGCCTGTCCTCGTGCCCGGGCCAACGACCAGGTCGTCACGGCCTCGTCCATGCGCAGGCCGACCCGGTCCACGACCGCGGTCCACGGCGAGACCGTGGCGACCGCGGCCTGCATCCGGTCGACCATGTCGCCGAGCACGTCGTTGACCCGTTCGAAGTCCTGCCGCAGGGGTTCGATGTTGGTCCCGTCGGCCGCCTCGGCGGCGGCGAGGCCCAGGTCGAGGTTGATGTGCGCGTTCATGCCGAGCAGCACGTGCTGGAGGACGAGGAGCGGCGCCTGCGCGTGGTCGAAGGCGACGCGCCAGGACCGCGACAGGGGCCGACCGGCGTCGTGGGCCGCGGCCGCGTCGAGGTAGTAGCCGGCGAAGCGGACGTCGAACCGCTCCATGCGGTCGCCGTCGTCGAACTCACCGGCCTCGATGCCGTCGCGGACCCGTGCAGTGACGGCGCGGTAGACCGCCGCGAAGTACCCCGTGGACGCGTTGCGCTCGACCGAGCGCTCGAGCCGCTCGTCCATCCGCTCCAGCAGCTGGTCGATCGTCGTCGCCATCGTCCCCTCCGGGACGCAGTCAAGCGCAGCCGGTCTCGGCCGGGGCGTCGTCCGGCGCCGGGGCCTCGATCGTCGTCGTCGGGTCGACGTACAGCACGCCGTCGTCGACCACCACCGGGTGCTCGGCGAGGCTCGGCGTGCCGCCGAGGCCACGGCCGGTCAGTCGCCACGCACCCTCGGGGGCCTCGAGCAGCCCGGAGGCTTCGCAGAGGACGGGCGGCTCGCCGCCGTCCCACGCGAAGGCCCGGGGTCGGTTCGACGACGTCACGACGAGCACCTCGCCGTCGGCCCCGTCCGGGGTCCACGTCGCCACGCCGCCGGGCGCGGCTGCGACGGCGCTCGGGACCTCGACGTAGGGCGCCTGCGGTGTCGTGTCGCGCAGCGCCAGCCAGCCCGCGACCACGACGACCAGCCCCACGACGAGCGACCCGATGACCCACTGGATGCCCATCGGTGCGCGCAGGACGATCTTGCGCGCACGGCGGCTGGCCCGGTCGGGGAGGTACCCGCCCGGGCCGAACTCCGGCTCGTCCGCCGGCGCGTCACGCTGCTCGTCCATGCCTGGGGAGGGTACGACCGCGCCGCGACCACCCCGTCGGTCCGTCAGTGCACGCCGCCGCGACGGACGGGGTGGCGCCAGCGGGCCCGGCGACGGGCGACCAGCTCGTCGGTCGCCGTGCCGGCGAGCTCGTGCAGGGCAGCGGCGACGGTGTCGACCACGGCACGGCACGAGACGGTCGGGTCGTCGGACTCGGCGATGACGGCGTCGGCGATGCCGAGGTCGACCAGGCGTCGCGCCGTGGGGTCGAGCAGCTCGGCCACCTCGGGCGCACGGTCCCGGTCACGGTGGAGGATCGCGGCGGCGCCCTCCGGTGCGATCACCGTGAAGATCGCGTGCTCCTGGATGAGCAGCCGGTCCGTGACGGCCAGCGCGAGGGCCCCGCCGGACCCGCCCTCACCGACGACCACGGCCACGGTCGGGACGTCGGCGGCCAGCAGTCGCGCCGTGGTCGCGGCGATGTGGTGGGCGATCCCTCCGGCCTCCGCCCCGGCGCCGGCGTCCGCACCCGGGGTGTCGACGAGGGTCACGACCGGGACGCCGAGGCGCGTCGCGAGGTCGATCCCGCGCCACGCGGTGCGGTAGCCGGCCGGCCCGATGGCGCCCCGACGCGGGTCCATGGCGACCACGACGGCCGGTCGACCGGCCCACGCGGCGAGCACGACGTCCACCGTCGGGTCGGTGGTGCCGGCCCGGTCGCCCCGCAGCCTGCCGCGGACGGTGACGTGGTCGTCGGCGAGCACGGCCGGGGCCCGGGGACGCTCGTCGTCGCGGGCCTGCTGGACCTCGTCCCACGCCGTGCCGACCGTCCCTGCGGGCGAGGCAGACGGGGGCGCCGCCGTCGTCGCGGCGTCCGGCGCCCCGGCCTGCGCGAGGTGGTCGAACGCGAGCAGGTCGCCCAGCACGGCAGGGAGGTCCGGTCGGGCCACCACCGCGTCCACCAGCCCGGCCGCATGGGCGCCACGGGCGGTGTGCGACCCGCTCGGCAGCGGTCCGTCGGTCATCGCCTCGGCGACCCGCGGGCCGGCGAACCCGATCGTCGCCCCGGGCTCCGCCAGCACGACGTCGGCGAGGTTCGCGTGGCTGGCGAACACGCCGCCGGTGGTCGGGTCGCGCAGGACGGCGACCTGGAGGTGGGGGTGCAGCGCCGCAGCGGCGGTGGTCGCGGCCATCTGCACCAGGCTCGCCATGCCCTCCTGCATGCGGGCCCCGCCGGTCGACGGCAGCAGCACGACGGGGAGCCCGGCGGCCGTCGCCGCGTCGTACGCCCCGGCGATGCGCTGACCTGCCACCGTGCCCATCGAGCCGCCGAGGAACCCGAAGTCCCACGCCACGACCACGGCCTCGTGGCCGCCCACGGTGCCGCGGACGACGGTGACGGCCTCGTCGGTGCCGGTCTCCTCGCGGGCACGGCTGCGCAGCTCGTCGTAGCCCGGCCAGCCCAGCGGGTCCGGGTCGTGCCACTCGTCGGTGACGCGGATCGGCGTGGGGTCGGTGACGAGCCAGTCGAGCAGTTCCGCGGCGCCGACCCGCTCACCACGCCCGCACGCCTCGCACCACCCCGGCACGTCGCCGTCGAGCGTCGCCTCGCAGCGGCTGCAGTCCACGACCGTCCTCGTCTCGCTCGGCGCAACGCTACGACCTGCGCGGTCGCACCCCAAGGTGATCGCGGGACCTGACGTGCAACGTCGCCGCGACGTACCCTGCCACGCCGACCGTCCACCACCGGAGACAGCACCCATGGCCATCCGCGTCGTCGTCGCCAAGCCCGGCCTCGACGGGCACGACCGAGGTGCGAAGGTCGTGGCCCGGGCACTGCGTGACGCCGGGTGCGAGGTCATCTACACCGGACTGCACCAGACGCCGCAGCAGATCGTCAGCGCCGCGCTGCAGGAGGACGCGCAGGCCGTCGGCCTGTCGATCCACTCCGGTGCGCACATGACGCTGTTCCCGCGGGTCGTCGAGCTGCTGCGCGAGGCCGGCGCCGACGACGTGATCGTCTTCGGTGGCGGCATCATCCCGCAGGAGGACGTCGAGGCGCTGACCGAGCAGGGGATCGCCGCGATCTTCACGCCGGGCACCCCGATCGGCGAGATCACCGACTGGGTCAAGTCCAACGTCCCCGAGCGCGTCTGAGCGCGCCGGCACCCGCTCCCTGCGCGCGGGTGCAGGAGGGCTGCGCGGCTGTGGTGCAGCCGCGTCCGCCGACTGCCGATCCTCCATAGGCTCGGCAGCGGGTGGCCACGGGTGCGCTGCGCGTGGCCCTGGCCCCGGCGGGGGTGAGATGGCAGGGCGAGCCGACGAGCGGGGAGCAGGGCAGGGGCGTCAGCCGCGACCGGCCGCTGCGGACGTCGGGACGGCGGCCGAGGAGTCCGTCCGTCGTGCACTGCTCGCGATGACGCTCGGGCTCGCGGTCGCCTTCCCGCTCCTGCGACCGCCGGGGACGTCCGACGTCGTGACCGTGGTCGCCGTCGTGCTGTCGCTCGGGATCGCGGTCGGGCTGTGGCGCCGGCTGGCGCACCCGCTCGTCCTGCTGCGTGTGGGCACGCTCGGTGCGATCGTGCTGCTGACCTGGGGCATCGTCACCACCGCGGAGGGAGGCGACGCGACGCTGCTCGGCCTGCGACTCCTCGCCTACGCGGCCATCGTGACGACGCTCACGCTGTTCGTGCTGGGCACGCGGCGGGGCGTGGCCACCACGGTCGCGGTCCTCGTGGTGTGGACCACCGTCCTCGCCGTCCGCGGCCCGGCGGCGGTGTTGGATCCGCCCGACGGCGAGGCCTTCGTGGCCCTGCGCTACGCGCTGGTGCTGCTCGCGATGCTCTGGGGGGTCCTGCGGGCGCACGACGTGCTGCGCCAGGAACGGGACGCCCTCGCGGCCGCCGCCCGCACCGAGCGTGCGGCGCACCAGGACCTGCTCGCGGAGGAGGAGGCCCGGGACCGGATGGTGGCCGAGGCCGCCCACGAACTGCGGGCCCCCCTGGCCACCATCGGTGCCGGCGCGGAGACCCTCGACCAGTACGCGGGTGAGCTCGACCCGGCCATGCAGCGGCAGGTGCTCGACGCGATCCAGCACGCGGCCGCCCGGCTCGACCGTCGCGCCCTCGACCTGCTCCACGCGGCACGCACCGGCGAGCGGTTCACGATCCACCGGCAGGCGGTCGACGCCGCGGCCGTCGTCGCCTCCACACTGGCCGACCTGCGTCCCCTGACCGCCGGCCACGACCTCCGCACCGACCTGCGACGTCCCAGCCCGGCCCGGCTCGACCCCGACGGGCTCGACCACATCCTGACCAACCTCGTCCACAACGCCGTGAAGTACGCCCCCGCCGGGACACCGATCGACGTGCGCCTGCACCGCGACGACGGCACGACGGTCCTGGTGGTGGCCGACCGGGGCAGGGGCATCCCGCAGGGCATCCGCGACCAGCTGTTCACGCCGTGGGAGCGCGACGCGTCGCACGCCGACGTCGACGGCGCCGGCGTCGGCCTCGCCGTGGCGCGGGCCTGGGCGCGACGGCACGGCGGTGACGTCGTCCTGCTCGACACCGAGGTGGGGGCGGCGTTCGAGGCCCGCCTCCCCGACGAGGGTTGAGCACGGCGCCGGGTCCCACGGCACCGTGCAGGACTGTGCGCTGACGGCGCCGGGTGTGCTCGTGTGCGCCGACCGAACTAGCCTGCAGCACGCCCCTGTCGCGTGCAGGGGCGTCAGCGCGTCCGCCCGGCACACCGCGTCCCGACGTGGCCGGTCGTCGGCGCAGCGGGACGCGCACGGACCCCGACCGGAGACACCGATGGACCTCGTCGAGTACCAGGGCAAGCAGCTGTTCGGACGCAACGGCGTCCCCGTCCCGCCGGCAGGCGCCGTCTGTCGCACCGTGGACGAGGTGGAGGCGGCCGCGCGCGAGATCGGCGGCATGACCGTCATCAAGGCGCAGGTCAAGATGGGCGGCCGCGGCAAGGCCGGCGGCGTCAAGCTCGCGAAGACGGCCGAGGAGGCTCGGGAGCACGCGGAGTCGATCTTCGGCCTCGACATCAAGGGCCACGTCGTCAACGTGATCTACGTCGAGGACGCCTCGGACATCGCCGAGGAGTACTACCTCTCCATCCTCCACGACCGCGTCGGCAAGGGCTACCTCGTCATCGCCTCGCGCGAGGGCGGCATGGACATCGAGAAGGTCAACGCCGAGACCCCCGACAAGGTGGTCAAGCACCCGCTCCTGCCGAGCGAGGTCGCGGACGGGCTCGCCCCCGAGACCGCGCTGGACATCATGACCCGCGCCAACCTCCCCGACGAGGCCCGCGAGAAGGCCGCCGACCTGCTGGTCAAGCTGTTCGCCGCGATGATCAACGAGGACGCGACGCTGGTCGAGATCAACCCGCTGATCCTCACAACCGACGGTCGCGTGATCGCGCTCGACTCCAAGGTCACGCTGGACGGCAACGCCGCGTTCCGCCACGACGGCTACGACGAGTGGGACGTCGAGGGCATCGAGCCGTTCGACGAGCAGGAGGCCAAGGCCAAGGAGGCCGGCATCCAGTACGTCAAGCTCGACGGCGACGTCGGGATCCTCGGCAACGGCGCCGGGCTCGTGATGGCGTCGCTCGACGTCGTGGCGCAGGCCGGCGGCGAGGCGGCGAACTTCCTCGACATCGGCGGCGGCGCCGACGCCGACACGATGGCGGAGTCGCTGCAGCTCGTGCTGTCGGACGACCGCGTGAACAGCGTCCTGATCAACGTCTTCGGCGGGATCACGCAGTGCGACCTCGTGGCCAAGGGCGTCCTCGGCGCGATGGACGTGCTGGGCGACATCGACCACAAGCTGGTCGTGCGCCTGGACGGCACCAACGCCGAGGAGGGGCGTCGCATCCTCGAGGAGGCGGCGCACCCGAACGTCATCCCCGCAGCGACGATGGACGAGGCGGCCCAGAAGGCCGTGCAGTTCGCCGGCGAGCGCGCCTGACCGACGACGGACCGTGGCGCCCCGCGCGCCACACCACGCGGCGTCGCAGCCGCAGAGGAGTGAGAACCAGATGAGCATCTTCATCGACGAG
>CAYMGL010000110.1:0-8355 GCA_964389945.1 uncultured Actinomycetota bacterium | reverse complement strand
GAGCACCCCGGCCTGCTGGACGACGACGAGTTCGACCTCGCCGGCTTCGGCGTCGGGGTCGTCGAGCGTGACGAGGTGCTCGGACCGGACCGCGTCGTCGCCGGCGACGTGCTGGTCGCCCTGCCCAGCTCCGGGCTGCACAGCAACGGCTACTCGCTCGTGCGTCGGATCGTCGACGGCCTCGACCTCGCCGACGACCACGGCCTCGACGCGCCGCTCGGCGAGGTCCTGCTGACGCCGACACGGATCCACAGCGCGGACGTGCTGGCGGTCATCGCAGCCGTCGAGACGCACGCGTGGTGCCACGTCACGGGTGGCGGCCTGCCCGGCAACCTGCCGCTGGTCCTGCCCGACCACCTCGGCGCGACCGTGGACACCGACTCGTGGACGTGGCCCGCGGTCTTCACCTGGCTCGCCGAGCACGGGCCGGTGGAGACGGCCGAGATGTGGCGCACCTTCAACTGCGGCGTCGGGATGGTCGGCGTGCTGCCGGAGGCGTCGGTCGCGCCCGCGCTGGACGTGCTGGCGGGCAGGGGTGTCGACGCATGGGTGCTCGGGCGGGTCGACGAGACCCCGGGCGTGCGGCTGGCCCCGCGATGACCGACGACCACCGCCCGGACGCGCCCGCCCCGACGGCGGCCACGCCCGAGCGGCTCCGGGCGCTGCTGCCGGAGGAGGTCGAGTCCGGCCTGGAGATCATCGAGGCCCGCCGTCGCCGGCTGTACGTCGTCGGCGGGATCGCGGTCGTCGGCGCGGCGGCCATCGCCTCGATCGTGCTCACCGTCGACGGCGTCGACCTGCCGTGGTGGGTCGGCTGGGCCCTGCTGGGGACCACCGCGCTCTTCGTGGTGGACGCGGCGCTGCAGGAGCGGTCGCTGAGCGGCCTGACGCGCACGATCGTCGCGCAGGAACGACGTGGTGCCGCGCTGGAGGCCACCGTCACCGACCTCGGTGCGCTGCTCGGGATCGCGCGACGTGTCAACGGCGTGCTGCTCCCCGAGGAGGTGTACGACGTCGTGGTCGACGCCGCCGTCGACCTGCTCGGTGCCGTCAGCGGTTCGATCCGGCTGCGGGTGGGCGACGTGCTCACCGTGGCGGCGAGCCGGGGGGACGGTGCCCCGCCGGTGGGCCGGACGGTGGCCGTCGAGGACGACCCGGCCGTCGTCGTGGTGACGCTGGGGGTGGACATCGTCGAGGACGACCCACCCCGGCTCGCACTGCCGATCACGGTCGGCCAGCGGCACGTCGGCGTGCTCGAGGTCCGCCGCGCCCGCGACGCCGAGCCGTTCACCCCGCAGTCCGCGCTGCTCGGGCGCCTCTTCGCCGAGCAGGCCGCGGCCGCGGTCGCCAACGCCGGGCGCTTCGACGTCGAGCGCAGTCGTGCCGAGGAGCTGCGCACCGACCGCCAGACCCGCACCGACGCGATCGCCGACACGGTCCACGACCTGCGGGCACCGCTGTCGGGGCTGCTCGGCTACGCGGAGCTGCTGCGCGACCGGTGGTCGCTCCTCGACGACGGCCGTCGCGGCGAGGCCGTCACCGGCGTCCACGAGGCCGGCGAGCAGCTGCGCACGCTGATCGACGAGGTGTTCGAGACCGCCAGCGCCGAGGCGCAGGCGGTCCGCGTCCGCGAGCCGGTGCAGCTGGCACCGCTGGTGCGCACGGTGGCGGCCACCGCCGAGGCCGCCCGGCTCGTCCCCGACGCCAGCGTCGAGCTGCAGTTCGAGGCGGAGCCCGTCGTGCTCGGGGACCCCGAGGCCATCACGCGGGTCCTCGCGAACCTCGTCAACAACGCGCTGGAGCACGGGTCGTCGACCGTCCGCGTCCGGGTGCAGCGGCGGCGGCGCGAGGCCCGCGTCCACGTCGCCGACCGCGGGCCGGGCATCCCCGCCGAGCACCTCGACGGGCTGTTCCGCCGCCGTCTGCGCGGTCCCGGTTCGCCACGGGGGCGGGGCCTGCCCATCGTCGACGCCCTGGTGCGGGCCATGGGCGGCCGCGTCGGTGTGCGGACGCAGGAGGGCGTGGGCACGGTGTTCACCGTGACCCTGCCCCTCCCGGGCGACGAACAGGGCTGAGCCGGGTCAGCCGGGCAGCCAGGTCCGGCGCAGGCCGCCGACCCGCTCGATGCGCCGCTCCGCGACGATGTTGGCGGCGACGGCGGTCGGCTCGTCGGTCGCCGCGGCCTCGTCGAAGATCTCCTGGAGCGTGTCGTCGATCCGCTCGGCCCGGGACCGCACGCGCTCCGCGGACCAGCCGTCGGGGTGCAGCTCGTCGCTGACCGAGATGACGCCGCCGGCGTTGACGACGAAGTCGGGTGCGTAGAGCACCCCGGCCTCGTGGAGGAGGTGCCCGACCTTGGGCGTCGCCAGCTGGTTGTTGGCACCCCCGCAGACCGCACGCACGCGGAGCTCGGGAACCAGCTCCTCGGTCAGCAGGCCGCCGAGCGCGTTGGGCGAGAGCACGTCGGCCTCCACCAGCGGGAGCTCGTCGACCGGCACGACCTCGACGCGGTCGTGGTCGGCGAACCGCGCGGTCGCCTCGGGGCGGATGTCGGCCACGGTGACCCGGGCGCCGTCCTCGAGCAGTGCCTCGACCAGCCGGCCGCCGACCTTGCCGAGCCCGAGCACCGCGACGTGGCGGTCGTTGAGGTCGGCGGTGCCGAAGGCCCGCTTGCACGTCGCGCGCACGCCGAGGTGCACGCCGTGGGCGGTCATGATCCCGGAGTCGCCCGAGCCGCCCTCCTGCTGCAGGCCGCCCGTCGCCCACCGCGTCTCGCGGCCGACGACCGAGAGGTCGGCCGGCGTGGTGCCGACGTCGCAGGCGGTGACGTACCGCCCGCCGAGGCTCTCGACGAACCGGCCGTAGGCGCGCAGCAGGACCTCGGACTTGTCGGTCGCCGGGTCGCCGATGATGACGGCCTTGCCGCCACCGAGGTCGAGCCCGGCGCACGCGGCCTTGTAGGTCATCCCCTGGGAGAGGCGCAGCACGTCCTCGAGCGCCTCCTCCTCGGTCGGGTAGGGGTACATGCGGGTTCCGCCGAGCGCGGGGCCGAGGGCGGTGGAGTGGATGGCGATGATGCAGCGCAGACCGGATGCGGTGTCGTGGCCGAACACGACCTGCTCATGGCCACCGAGGCGGCTGAAGACGGGCACAGGGGTCCTCCTGTGGTGGGTGTCGGATGTGGTCCGGGATCGCCGGAGCTGCGACCGACGGTAGGCCGACCGGCCACGACGGGCAGGCGCTGGCGCGGGTCGGGTGCCACGGCGCTCGAGTGGTCGATCGCTACCGTCGGGGCCGTGGTCGTCCCGTGTGCACAGCTCCGCGTGTTCCTGCCCACCGACAGCCTCGGTCCCCGCGACCGGGAGCGGTGGGCGCCCGACCGCGCACTCGGGTACCGCGAGGCGAGCCGCGTCGAGGACACGGTCGCCCGTCTGCGGCTGGTGACCGGCCGTGGGACCGCGCCCGATGCCGTCCTGGTGCGGCGTGCCGGGTCGACGCAGTTCGTCTGCCCCCTGCAGTACGACGTCCGCGCCGCAGCCGGCCTGCGCATGCTGCGCGACACCGTGCCGCAGCCGGTGGTCGACCTGCTCCTCGGCAGCGCGGAGGTCGGTGCGCGGCTGGACAGTGCGGCAGCCGCCGGGGGACCACCCACGATCGTGGACGCGCCGTGGGCGATCCCGCTGGCATGGTTCGTCCTGTTCGTCGACGACGAGCGGCGCCACCTCGATCCGCCCGAGGGTGCCGGCCCCCGGTTGCTCTACCTGACGACCGTCGCTGCGGCCCTGACCCGCATCGACCGCGTGCTGGACGCGCTGGACGTGGTGGAGGACGCCGAGGCGTTGTTCGAGGAGCTGGCCGAGCTGTCGGAGTGGCTCGAGACCTTCGACGAGCGGTCGCTGCTCGAGCTGGACTACGCCGGTCTCGTCCGGGTCCTCGGGACGGAGCGGCTCGAGAACGACCACTCCGTGCGGGACGCCTGGGCGGCGATCGAGGGCCTCGAGACCGGTGACATGCTCACGGCCGTCGCCTACTACGGCGCGCTGCGGGGTCGATGGAGCCGTCTGCGGGCCCAGCCGACGGCTTCCTGACGCCGGCGTCCGATCGGACGATGACCGACTGGTCAGAAGGTGTCAGAACGTCTGTCCGGCACGAACCGGACGAACCGCACACACTTCCATCGCGGCCACCGAAGCGACGGTCAGGAGGGGCCCATGGAGCGCAGCGACCCGGAGATGCAGGGCGGGGGCGGTTCGTCGTCGTTGTCCCACCCGATCGAGTCGGCCGACGGTGCCGGCAACGGTGCGGTGGACGAACTGCTGACGCCCGGTGAGGTCGCCCGTCTCTTCGGCGTCGACCCCAAGACAGTGTCGCGGTGGGCCGACAACGGCAAGCTCGATGCGCTGCGGACCCTCGGTGGACACCGGCGCTACCGGGCCGAGCAGGTCCACGGGCTCCTCGACGGAGCAGCGGAGGACCGCTCGGCCTGACGCGGACGACGACCCCACGGGTTCGCCGGGGTCGATCTCAGAGGAACTCGATCTCGTCGCGGATCTGGTCCGCGAACTCGCGACCGAACATCGAGGTCAGGGTCCGCAGCCGGTGCTTGCGCTCCTGCTCGTTGGCGTCCCTCGCCCAGGCGCGGGACTCGGTGTCGATGTGCTCCTGCACGAAGGACTGCAACTCCTCGTGGTCGACGTACCGGGCCAGGTCCCGGAGGTCGACGAAGGTGCGCAGCCGTTCCTCCGGATCGTGGAGGTCCGTCGGCAGGTAGGCGGCGATCAGCAGCGACGGTGCGTCGGGGTCCTCCTCGAGGCACTGGGACGCCGTGTGCATCGCCATGTTGAGCTGCCGCTCCTCGTGCGCCGCGCGGGTGAAGGCGGCGAGCAGCTCGGCGCGGTCCGGCCCGGGCTCCTCCTTGGTCTGGAGCCGCTTGAACTCCTTGCGCAGCTCGCGGATGACCTTGGCCGGGTCGACCGGCTTGTAACGAGGACGGGCCACGGCTGCTGTCCTGGTCGTCGGAGGGGTGGCGTCGGACGGCGCGACGCCGGTCTTCGAGCGTAACCGCGGCGTCCTGCCGCAGAGGCCGATCAGACGTCAGGCCCGGTGACCGTCGTGCCGATGGCAGCCACCAGGGCGCGGGCCCAGCGCTCCGTCGCGGGGTCGGGGTCCGTGCCGTGGGTGGCGCGCACGGTGTGGAACAGCGCCAGCCGCAACCGCGGGAGCGCGGTCGGCAGGGTCCCGTCGCGCTGCCACTCGTCGTGGGCCTCGAGCGTCAGCGCGGCCACGCGCTGCAACGACCCCGCGACGCGGTAGGCGTGGTAGCCATGGCCGAACGCATCGACCTCGGCCCACGGGGCGTCGGCAGCCGGGACGTCGTCCGGCGACAGGGCCGCGTCCGGGACGTGGGCGGGCATCAGCGGTCGCGGCGGCGCCGGACGGCCGGGTCGTGGCCCGGCACCGGCCGTCCCTCGCCCACGAGGCGCAGGACCTCGACCCCCGCCGCGGGCTCGTCCCCGGCGACGGTGTCGCGGCCGACGAAGGCCAGCCCGACCGTGCGGTCGCCGATCCGTGCGGTCCGCGTGACCTCGACGGCACCCGGCTCGTCGGTGACGTGGCCGGCGCCGGTGCCGTCGGGCAGCGCGACGACCGCGAGGTGTCGACGCGGTCGCCCGAGCATCCACATCCTGGCGACGGCCTCCTGGCCGGGGTAACAGCCCTTCGCGAGGTGGACGTGCGTCGGCAACAGCCCGAGCTCCTCGGGCAGGCGCCCCTGGGCGATCTCCTCCGGGGCGCGGGGGACACCCGAGGCGATCTCCGCGGCGTCGAGGCGGACCTCGTCGGCCACGGTGGCGCCGGCCTCGGCCACGGCCGCGACGACGTCGTCGGCCCGGCCGGCCGGCACGACGACGTCGGCGCCGTGGTGCCAGCGCAGCCACACCACCTCGACCCCGGCGAGGCTCGTGCGGCTGCACGTGCCGGGTTCATCGGCGACCCCGAGCGCCGCGAGGACGTCGTCGGCGTCGCCCCGCACACGGACGACGTCGAGGTCGTCGCGCGGCGTGAACGTCGCGTCGGCGAGGAAGGTCCGGCCGGCGAGGCGCTCGACGACGTCGTCCTGGTCCGTCGGCACCAGCAGCAGGACCTCGTCGTGGAGGACGGCGAGGTCGAGGACGCCCTTCGGCTCGCCGTGCGGGCCCAGCTCGAGGGCGGACGTCGCGGCCGGTGCCGGCAGGTCGCGCAGCCGTTGGGACAGCACGTCGTCGAGGTAGGTCGTGCGGTCGTCACCGGTCACGGCCACGACGACGCGGTCGTGGTGGCCGACGAGCGCTGGCACGGCGAGGGACACGGCGAACTCCAGGTGGGAGCCCCGACGGTAGGTCGTGTCGGCGGTCAGGCGTCGGCCCGGCCGCGGACGGCTGCCGCGAGCTCGTCGCGGCGGGGCACGCCAGAGGACCGCGCGACGATCTCGCCGGTCTCGTCCAGCACCAGCAGCGTCGGCACGCGGCGGACGCCGTGCTCGTCGGCGAGGTCGAGGCGGTCGGCGGCGTCGACGTACTCCCAGCGGAACCGTCCGTGGTCCTCCTCGACCTCGCGCAGCAGTCCCTTCACGGTGTCGCACGGCGCGCACGTGGCCGAGCCGAAGAGCACGGCCTGCGGCCCGTCGTGGTCGGTGGCCAGGCCGAGCCCGGCGCGGTGGTCGCGTCCCGACCGGCTCGTCGGGACCGCGACCCGGCCGTCTCGGCGCTGCCAGACCCGCCCGGCGAGCGTGGCGAGCAGGATCACGAGGGCGACGAGTGCGACGCGCAGGAGCAGCGGGTCCACGGGATGGGTCCTCGGGTCGGGAGGTGGTCGTGTGGAAGTGAACGACCGCAGTGGCCCGGCCGCCCACGACCATGGTGCAAACAGTGCGAACCAGGGGTGGTCCGCGTCAGGCGGGACGGCGCAGCCGGGCACCCAGCAGGTACAGCTCGCAGCCGACGCAGAGTCCGGTGGTCGCCAGGAGCGTCGACAGCGCGAGGACGACTCCGACCAGCACCCAGCCGAGGGTGGTCGCGCCGGCGAGCAGTGCCACCAGGCCGCCGCCGCCCACGACGAAGCCGCACAGCTGCGCGAAGCGCGGCGGGGCCTCCGGCTCGACCTCCGGTGGCGGGCCGAGGTCGAGGGACCGCTTGACCAGCCGGAAGACGTTGCCGTACGGGGACCAGCGCAGGCCGAGGAACGTGGCGAGGCCGAACGCGACCACCTGCCAGCCGACCAGCACGATGCCGACGGTGCCCTGCACGACCAGGGCGGTCGCGAGGACGACCGTGGTGATCGCGGCGCCGAAGCGGGGGCCGCGGACGTCGATGAGCGTCTCCTGCCCGGCGTTCCGCCGGCGCTGCGTCGCGCTGTCTGCCATGGGGGGCTCCTGGGAGGGCGGGTGGTGGGTGTTCGGTGCGGAACCCCTGTCGGAGGGTCGGTGTTCCGTCATGCCGCGGCCTTGCGCAGCAGCAGTCGGACGGCGCGCTCCCCACCGAGGTCGCGGACGCGGGTCACGTCGACGATGAGGTGGCCGGCCCGGTCTGCCCAGCGCGCGAAGGCGGCCGGTGCACCGGCGAGGTCGGTGAGGATCTCCAGGTGCGTCCCCGGGCGCAGCGGTTCGAGGGCGCGGACGGCTGCGACGACCCCCGCCTGGTAGGTGTGGCCGCGGACGTCCAGGGTCGCGTCAGGGGAGGGGTGGGCGCCGAGCCCACCCTCGTCGAGCTCGGCGCGGACCCTGCCGGTCCGACTACTGACGGTGGTCGGCGCGCCGGCGGCGCTCATCGCCCCTCGGAGGAACCCCCGGGCGAGCGCGTCCCCGACCCGGGCGTCGACCTCGCCGACGATCCGCAGCGCCACCTCGAGCCCGGCGACGTGCACGTGGGCGTCGTGGAGCTCCTCGACGCGCGCCTCGGGGAACGCCCGTCGCAGCGCCTCGACCGCGACCGTGACGGCCGCCTCGAAGGGGCGGCGGTCGGCGCGTCCGCCGGCCGCCGCGACCAGGCGCCGGCCCTGTTCCTCGGCCAGCAGCTCCAGCTTGCCCTCGTGCTCCGCGAGGCCGGCGATGAGCTGCACCACGGTGGCGACGGCGAGCTGGCTCCCGGAGGGGACCTCGCTGGGGCGACCCTCGAGGGCCTGCTCTCGGGCGACGTAGACCTTCGCCGGCCGACCGCCCGCGGGCTGCTTGCGGCGCCCGGTCACGACGAGCCCGGCGTCGGCCAGCACGTCGAGGTGGTTGCGGGCGACGTTGGGATGGAGCCCGAACGCCTCGGCCGTGTCGCGAGCACTCATCGGTGCGCCCGACGTCCGGAGCCGCTTGTAGATGCCGGCACGCGT
>CAYMGL010000109.1:0-8372 GCA_964389945.1 uncultured Actinomycetota bacterium | reverse complement strand
GTGATCGCTCGCCCGTCACAGCGGCCAGAGCATCGGGATGAGCAACGTGGCGACGACGAGCACGAGCAGGCTCAACGGACCGCCGATGCGGAGGAAGTCGGCGAACTCGAACTGGCCCGGCCCGTAGATCATCGTGTTGGTCTGGTAGCCCACCGGGGTGAGGAAGCTCATGGACGCGGCGACCGTGACGGCGAACAGGAACGGGCGCGGATCCACGCCGAGCCCCTGCGCGGCACCGATCGCGATCGGCGCGAACAGCACCGCGCTCGCGTTGTTCGAGATGACGCTCGTCACGAGCTGCGTGGTGAGGAAGAGCCCGCCGAGGACGGCGACGGGGCCGAGACCCGACAGGTGCTCCACGAGCGTGTCGGCGAGCAGTGCCGCGCCGCCGGTCGACTCCAGCGCCGTGCCGAGCGGGATCACGCCGGCCAGCAGCATGATCACCTTCCAGTTGATCGCCTCGTAGGCCTCTTCACCGGTCAGTGCACCGCCGACGATCATCGCGAGGGCGCCTGCGAGCGCTGCCGCCACGATCGGCAACGCGCCGCTCGCCGCGGCCACCACGACGCCTGCGATCACCGCCAGCGCGAACGGCATCCGGGACGTCCGCAGCTCGTCCGTCTCGACCTCGCTGACGACGATGAAGTCCTCGTCGTCGCGGAGGCCGGCGAGCCGGTCGCGGTCCAGCTTCAGCAGCAGGGTGTCGCCGCCGCGCAGCCGCAGGTCCGGCAGGTCGTGCTTCAGTTCGCCCGCCTGGCGCAGGCCGAGCGGCATCGCGCCGTGCCGGGCTGCCAGGCCGAGCTCCTCCACCGTCTGGCCGGCGAGGGTCGAGTCGGGAGCGAGCACGGCCTCGACCAACGTCTCCTGCGGGGTCTCGATGGCTGCGTCGAGCTTGCGGCGGCCGGTGGCCTCCACGAGGAGCACGCCGTCGGCCTCCGAGAGCCGGTGCAGCGACTCGGCGGTGCCGCGGACGCGCAGGACGTCGCCGGCCTCGAGGACCAGCGCGCTGCGCGTCCCCGCGGTGGTCTCGCCGGACCGTTCGACGTCGACGACCTCGATGCCGAACTCGTCGCCCAGTTCGGTGTCGCCGAGCTCGGAGCCGACCGCCGGCCCCTCGGCGGAGAGCTCGATCCGTGCCAGGTACGAGCCGACGTCGAACCGTTCGGTCAGATCCTCGGACTCGGCGGGACGACGTGCCGGGATGCGGCGGTGGACGACCAGGAGGTAGACGAAGCCGACGGCGAAGAGCGCGAGTCCGAGCGGCGCGAACTCGAACATCCCGAAGCGCTCCAGGCCCCGCTCCGCGGCGACCGCGTCCACGAGCAGGTTCGTCGACGTGCCGATCAGGGTCGACACGCCCCCGAACATGGAGGCGAACGACAGGGGGATCAGCAGTCGCGACGGGCTGACCCGCATGCGTTCGGCGAGGTCGATGACCACGGGGATGAAGATCGCCACCGCAGCCGTGTTGTTGATGAAGCCGCTGACGACGGCCACGACCACCATCATCACGCTGACCGCGAGGAGCTCGCTGCGAGCGCCCAGCCGTGCGAGCTGTCTCCCGACGCCGGCGAGCGCTCCCGTGCGGCGCAGGCCGGCGGACAGCACGAACATCGCCGCGACCGTCACGGTGGCGACGTTCGAGAAGCCGGACAGCGCCTCCGACGGGGACACCAGACCCGTGACGGCCAGCGCGACGAGGATCCCGGCCGCCACCCCGTCGACCCGGAGGCGGTCGATCGCGAAGAGCGCGAGGGCGAGCACGACCAGGCCGTAGACGAGTCCGATCTCGACCGTCATCGTGCTCCCGTGCCCGGGCACGTCCGACGTGCCACGCGCTGGTGACCGCGATGTGTCGATGGCATGTGCCGGACCGCCGGTTCGTGACACGGCGTCGGTTAGCGTCGCGCCCCCAGCGGACGAGGAGCCCCGGTGCACGGACCCATCAGTGCGGCCTGACCCGCGTGACCGTCGCACGACGAACGACCGCGTCGCGGTCCGCCTGCGTCGGCATGCCGTCGGCATCGCGGCCGTCCTGGTCGGCAGCTGGGCCCTCGGCGTGCTGGGGGTCTTCCCGTCGCCGCCGTGGGTGGTCCCGGTGGCGTTCGTCGTCGCGTCCGTGGTCATCGCCGTCGCGTACCGCCGCTTCCCCCGTGAGGTGTCGGCCCACGCGATCGTCCGCGCCGGGGTGCAGGGGCTCTGCCTCAGCGCCGTGACGTACGCCACCGGCTGGGGGTCCGTGCTGCCGGTCGTGCACCTGTTCGGTGTCGCCGACAACATCGACGAGGGTGGGAGCGGGACGACCCGGGCGACGCTGGCCTGGGCAGCGACGGGAACGGTTGCGGGGCAGGTGGCGGTCGCCGTCGGCGTCGCCCCGCTCGCGATCGACGACGTCGTCACCTCACACCTGCTCGCCGCATCGAGCTTCCTGCTCGTCCTGCTGGTGTCCCGCAGGTTGGAACGGACCGCACGGGCGCGGGAGGCCGCCCACACCGAGCTCGTGCGACGCGAGGAGCGCTTCCGGGCGCTCGTCGAGGACGCCGCGGACGTCGTCCTGGTCCTCGACGACGAGTTCGGCATCCTGTGGTCGTCCCCGTCGACGCGTCGCGTCCTCGGCACCTCGCTGGCCGCCGGTGCGTCGTACCTCGAGCTCGTGGAGGAGCCGGACCGGCCACGGGTGGCCGCCCTGCTCGCCGACGCGCGGTCGTCCTCGACGATGCCGGTCCCGGCGTCGTTCCGACTGGCGGGCGTCGGTGACCACACGGTGGTCGAGGGCGTCCACCGTGACCTGCGGGACAACCCGGCGGTCGGGGGGTACGTCGCGAGCCTGCGCGACGTCAGCGAGCGCCACCGACTGCACGCGGCGGTGGAGCGGTCGCGCATGCTGGACCCGGGCACCGGGCTGCCGAACCGGCGGGCCTTCGAGCAGCACCTCGAGGCCGCCGCCGTCGGCGGACGGGGCTTCGCGCTGCTCGAGGTCCGGCTCGTGGGGTTGCGGCCCCTCGTCGTGGCGGACGGGCCGGACGTGGTCGAGGGGTTGCTGGCCAGCGTCGCCGGACGGCTCACCGCAGCGCGGCGGGAGGGGGACGTGGTGGCGCGGACGGACGACCAGTCGCTGTCGCTGCTGCTGTCGGCGGCCGTCGACGACGACCCGTTGGACCGCATCGCCGACGAGGTGTGGCGGACTGCCCTCGCCGTCTGCCGAGAACACGACGCCGCACTTCGCGTCGCCGTGGGCACGGCCACGTCCCGTGACAGCGCGGACCCGGCGGCGGTGCGGCAGTGCGTGCAGGTCGCCGTCGACCACGCCGCCGCTGCCACGACGCCCGCGGTGGCACGGTTCGACCCGGGCATGCAACGTGAGCTGCAGCGCCGCGTCGCCATCGCCCGGAGCATCCCCGACGCGATCGCCCAGGACCAGTTCCGACTGGTCTACCAACCGATCTGCACCGTCGAGGACGCCCGGGTCGTCGGTGTCGAGGCGCTCGTCCGCTGGGAGCACCCCGATCTCGGCCCGCTCTCGCCGGCCCGCTTCATCCCCGTCGCGGAGCGGACGGGCCTCGTCGTCGAGCTCGGCGCGTGGGTCCTGCGCACGGCCGTCGCCCAACTGGCTGCCTGGGACCGTGTGCTCGGGGAGGAGGCGGTGGGCTACGTCAGCGTCAACGTCTCGGCCCGCGAGCTGGCCGGCGGCGAGCTGCCGGACACCGTCCGGGCGCTCCTCGAGGAGCACGGCGTGGAGCCGGAGCGGTTGGTCGTGGAGCTCACGGAGTCGGCCCTCGCCGGCGACGTCGAGCACGCGGCCGCGCAACTGCAGCAGCTGTCGGACCTCGGGGTCCGCCTGGCCCTCGACGACTTCGGCACGGGCTGGGCGTCGATGGCCTCGCTGCAGCGCTACCCCTTCGACCTGCTGAAGGTCGATCGCTCGTTCGTCGCCCACGCGCAGCCCGACCGTCGGCCCGAGGTGCTGACCTCCATCGCGGACCTGGGCAGACGGCTGCACCTGACCGTGGTCGCGGAGGGCGTCGAGCACGCGTCGGAGCTCGACGAGGTGCGCTCGCTCGGTGTCGAGCTGGTCCAGGGATGGTTGCTGGGACGCCCGATGCCACCGGAGGAGCTGGTGGTCCGCCTCGCCCGTCAGGAGGCCGGGGCGGCACCGGCCGACAGGGCCTCCGACCCGGTGCGTTAGCGTCACGGTCCCACCGCCCCGACTGGAGGACGCCGTGGCCGAGTACGTCTACGTGATGAAGGGCCTGACCAAGGTCGTGCCCGGGGGCAAGGAGGTGCTGTCCAACATCTGGCTGAGCTTCCTGCCGGGCGCGAAGATCGGCGTCATCGGTCCGAACGGGGCCGGCAAGTCGACGCTGCTGAAGATCATGGCCGGCGTCGACACCGAGTTCGAGGGCGAGGCCTGGCCCGCCAGCGGGGTCACCGTCGGCTACCTCCCGCAGGAGCCGGAGCTCGACGAGTCGATCTCGGTCCGCGAGAACGTCATGCAGGGGATGGGCGAGACCGCGACCCTCGTGCCGCGCTACAACCAGATCGCCATGGACATGGGCACCGTCGAGGACCCCGACGAGATGCAGAAGCTCATCGACGAGATGGGCCGGCTGCAGGAGCAGATCGACGCCGCCGGCGCGTGGGACCTCGACCGGCAGGTCGAGATCGCGATGGACGCCCTGCGCGTGCCCGAGGCCGACGACCCGAGCGTGCTGTCCGGCGGCGAGAAGCGCCGCGCGGCGCTGTGCCGGCTGCTGCTCACCAAGCCCGACATCCTGCTGCTGGACGAGCCGACCAACCACCTCGACGCCGAGACCGTCGCGTGGCTGCAGCGGCACCTCCAGGACTACGCCGGGATGGTCGTGGCCATCACCCACGACCGGTACTTCCTCGACGAGGTCGCCGAGTGGATCCTCGAGCTCGACCGCGGCAAGGGCCACCCGTTCGAGGGCAACTACTCCTCGTGGCTGGAGCAGAAGCGCAAGCGGCTCGAGCAGGAGGAGAAGGAGGAGTCGGCACGGCAGCGGCAGCTCGCCGAGGAGTCCGAGTGGGTCAAGGCCTCGCCGCAGGGGCGGCGCAAGAAGGCCAAGGCCCGCGTCGACGCCTACGAGACGCTCCTCAACCAGGACCGGCCGAAGAAGGTCACCCGCCCGCAGATCATGATCCCGCCGGGTCCACGGCTCGGTGACGTCGTCGTGCGGGCCCAGGGTGTCGCCAAGGCGTTCGGCGACAAGCTGCTCTACGACGACCTCACCTTCGACCTGCCGCCGGGCGCCATCGTCGGCGTGATCGGCCCCAACGGTGCGGGCAAGACGACGCTGTTCAACATGATCGCGACGAAGGCGGGCGAGGCGAACGGCGACGCGATGGACCCCGACGACGGCGAGCTCACACTCGGCGACACGGTGGTGCTGTCGTACGTCGACCAGTCCCGTGCGGACCTGTCGCCCGACAACACGGTCTTCGACGAGATCACGGGCGGCCTCGAGTGGGTCCAGCTGGGCCCGACCGAGATGAACGCCCGCGCCTACGTCGCCGCGTTCGGCTTCAAGTCGGGGGACCAGCAGCAGAAGGTCGGCTCGCTGTCGGGCGGTGAGCGCAACCGCGTCCACCTCGCCAAGCTCCTGCAGGAGGAGGCCAACCTCCTGCTGCTCGACGAGCCCACCAACGACCTCGACGTCGACACCCTGCGGGCGCTCGAGGAGGCGCTGCTCGAGTTCGCCGGCTGTGCCGTGATCACGTCCCACGACCGCTGGTTCCTCGACCGCGTCGCGACGCACATCCTCGCCTTCGAGGGTGACAGCGAGGCCGTCTTCTACCCGGGCGGCTTCAGCGAGTACCACGAGGACCTGATCCGGCGGAAGGGTGAGGACGCGCTCAACCCGACCCGCATCAAGTACAAGCCGCTCACCCGCCGCTGAGGCGGGTCGGCGCCCCGAACGGGAGCACGTCATGGAGCACTTTCCCGACGTCGACGCCTACCTCGAGGCGTCCGAGCAGTGGCCCGAGGCGGTCGCGGCGCTGCGCGAGGTGCTCCTGGCCAACGGGCTCGACGAGCACGTGAAGTGGGGCAAGCCGTGCTACGCGCTCGACGACGCCAACGTCGTGATCGTCCAGGAGTTCACCGACTTCCTCGCCCTGATGTTCTTCAAGGGTGTCCTGCTCGACGACCCCGACGACGTGCTCGAGGAGCAGGGCGAGAACACCCATGCGGCCCGTCGGATGGTGTTCCGCTCGGCCGAGGAGGTCCGCGATCGGGCGGACCAGGTCGCGGCCTACGTCGCGGCCGCCGTGGCCGTCGAGGAGGCCGGGACGCCGCTGCCACCACGCCCCGAGGAGGAGCTGGCCGAGGAGCTCCAGGAGCGCCTCGCCAGCGACCCGGAGCTCGCCGCTGCCTTCGACGAGCTCACCCCGGGCCGGCAGCGGGAGTACAACCTGCACGTCTCGGGTGCCAAGCAGGCGGCCACGCGCGAGCGGCGGGTGGATGCGATCGTGCCGCGCATCCTGGCGGGTCGAGGACTACGCGACCGCTGACACCCCGTGTCCGTTCGACGTGTGGTTCGCGGGCGTCGTGACATATTCTAATTGCAACGATATGCACGCGACACGGAGCACACGTTGATCCGGCACACGATCGAAGGCATGGACGAGGCGACTGCGCAGAAGGTGATCGACGCCGTCGCGCCGCGTCTGGCTGCGCTCGTCGACCTGCAGCTGACGCTCAAGCACATCCACTGGAACGTCACCGGGCCGAACTTCATCGCGGTCCACGAGATGCTCGACCCGCAGACCGACGTGGTCCGCGCCGCCACCGACGCCCTGGCCGAGCGCATCGCCACGCTCGGGGGGACCCCGGTGGGCACCCCCGGCAACGTCGTCGAGACCCGGACCTGGGACGAGTACGACCTGGGCACCGCCGACGCGCAGGACCACCTGCGCAAGCTCGACGCCGTCTACAGCGGCGTGATCGGTGACCACCGTGCCGCCCGCGACGCCGTCGCCGACCTCGACCCGATCACCGAGGACCTGCTGATCTCCCAGCTGGCCGAGCTGGAGGAGGCGCAGTGGTTCGTCCGGGCCCACCTCGGCGAGCGCTGACCCCGACCGCGAGCGACCGGGCCGTCCGCACCTGCGGACGGCCCGTCCGCGTGTCAGCCCACCGTCCCGGGGGGCCCCAGCCAGAAGTAGCCGGAGAGCGTCAGCACCCCGACCACGACGAGGTAGCGGGCGAACCCGGTCAGGTCGTCGGCGGCGACGAGCCGCAGCAGGAACCGGATCGCCCAGTACCCGGACAGTGCGGCGGCGATGCTCGCAGCGATGACGTCGCCCGTCGAGAAGCCGCCGAACGAACCGGCCTCGAGCTCGGTCATCTCCAGGGCCCCCGCGCCGGCGATCACGGGGATCGACAGCAGGAACGAGAAGCGCGCGGCGGCGGTGCGGGTGAGCCCGCGCACCATGCCCGCGGCCATCGTCGAGCCCGCCCGGGAGATGCCGGGGAAGATCGCCAGGGCCTGCGCGACGCCGATCGCGGTGGCATCGACCAACGTGATCGTCGACTCGTCGCGGCCCACGTCCAGCGTGGGGTCGGCGGCCACGGCCTCCTCGCCGTGCACGGCGCTGGCGCGCCTGCGACGCAGGCGCTCCGCGAACCACAGGAGGGCGGCGGTGACCAGGAGGAACCCGGCGGCGACCAGGGCGTTCTCGAACAGGTCGCCGATGAGCCCCTCGAGGGCCAGGCCCGCCGCCGCGGCGGGGACCGAGCCGACGGCCAGCAACAGGATCGTCTGCCGGGCCCGCCGGTGGTCGGTCGCCGACAACGAGCCGGCGCCGACCAGCCCCTTGGCGAGGAACCACAGGTCGGCGCGGAAGTAGCCGATGACCGCGAGCAGCGTTGCCAGGTGCAGCAGCACGCCGAACGCGAGCGTGGGCGACTCGAAGCCGAACAGGTAGGGCGCGATCGTCAGGTGTCCGGAGGACGACACCGGCAGGAACTCGGTCAGCCCCTGGAGCAGTCCCAGGAGGACGGCCTCCAGCCACTTCGGCAGGGCGATGGACACGCGAGCTCCGACGTCTCGGACGGGTGGACGACGCGCAAGACTACGGTCTGGCGCTGCTGTCGATCGACGGAGGCGACGTGGCACGGGTGCTCGCGACCGGGGTCACCGGCTACGTGGGCGGCCGCCTGGTGCCGGAGCTGCTGGCCGCCGGTCACGAGGTCGTCTGCCTGGCGCGGACGCCCGCCAAGCTCGCCTCTCGCCCGTGGCGCGACGAGGTCGAGGTGGTCGCCGCGGACGTGCGGGAGACCGACGACGTCGCCGCCGCGCTGGAGGGCTGCGACGCGGCGTACTACCTCGTGCACTCGATGGACGGCGAGG
>CAYMGL010000108.1:0-8404 GCA_964389945.1 uncultured Actinomycetota bacterium | reverse complement strand
CGGCGGTCGAGCACCCGCACGTGGTCCCGCTGTACGACTACTGGCGCGAGCCCGGCGGCGCGTACCTGGTGACGCGGTTCCACGCTGCCGGGTCGCTGGCGCAGCGGCTGCGTGGAGAGCCGCCGGACGCCTCGCAGCTGCACCGGGTCGTGGAGCAGGTCGGCGGCGCGCTCATGGCCGCCCACGAGCGAGGTGTGGTGCACGGCGCCGTGGGCCCCGACTCGGTGCTGCTTGACGACCGCGGCGACGCCTTCCTCGGTGGGTTCCAGCTCCTCGGCGCCGATGCGGGGTTCGCCGCCGACCTGGCCGACCTGGCCGACCTGACCGCGGACCTCGTGGCACGGGTCCCCGCGGGGCACGGTGGGGTCGCGAACGGATCGCGGGTGACCCGCATCCTCGATGCCGCACGCGATCCGGGTGACGACTCGGTCACGACGGTGGCTGGGCTGGTGGGACGCCTCCAGCCGGCGCTCGCGGGCGAGGCGGCGTCCACGCCCGTGCCGACGGTGACCGGACCCAACCCGTACCGGGGCCTGGCAGCCTTCCAGGAGACGGACGCCGACGTCTTCTTCGGCCGTGATGACCTCACGACCGAGGTGCTGGGCCGGCTCGCCCGGCAGCCGTTCGTCGCCCTGTCCGGTCCGTCGGGGTCGGGCAAGTCATCGGTCGTCCGGGCCGGCGTCCTGCCCCGACTCCGTCGTGAGGGAGGCTTCGTCACCACGATGCTGCCCGGGACGTCGCCGCTGGACGAGCTCGTCGTCGCCCTGTCACGCATAGCGGCCGTCGAACTGCCCCCAGACGCCGCCGGCAGGGTGGCGTCTGGTGATGCCGGGCTGACGCGGGTGCTCCGTGACGTCATGCCGACCCGGGACGGCGAGGCTGTCCTGGTGATCGACCAGTTCGAGGAGCTGTTCACGCTCACACCGGCGGGGGAGCGCGAGGCGTTCCTCGGCGCCATCGCCGCTGCCCTGGACCATCCGGGGCGTCGGCTCCGTGTGATCGCGACGGTGCGCGCCGACTTCCTCGGTCGTGTGCTCGAGGACCCCGTTGCCGGTGGGCTGCTGCACCGGCGCACGGTGCTGGCCCGTCCGCTCACCGACGACGAGCTGCACGAGGCGGTGACACGACCGGCCGAGGTCGCCGGCGTGGCGGTCGAGCCGGCGCTGGCGACTGCGGTGGTCGCCGACGCCGCACGATTCCCCGGGTCGCTGCCAATGGTCCAGTTCGCCCTCACCGAGGTCTTCGAGGCCGCCGAGGGCGGCACGATGACGCTGGCGGCCTATCGCCGGATCGGCGGGATCGAGGGCGTCCTCGGGCAGCGCGCCGAGGAGGTCTTCCAGCAGCTGGACGAGGAGGGCCGGCACGGTGCCCGGGCTCTGTTCCAGCGGCTCGTCGTCCCGCACGACGACGGGCCACCGACGCGGCGCCGGGCGTTGCGGATCGAGCTCGACCACGTGCCGGACGCGGTCATCGACGCGTTCGGGCGCGCACGCCTCCTCCGCTTCGACCACGAGGTGGAGTCCCGCGAGCCGACGGTCGAGGTGACCCACGAGGCACTGTTCCGCGCGTGGCCGCGGCTGGTCGCATGGATCGAGGCGGACGAGGACGACCTGCGCCTCCTGGGCCACCTCACGGTCTCTGCGCAGGAGTGGGAAGACGGCGGGCGCCGGGAGGCTGACCTCTACCGCGGTCATCGGCTCGACGCTGCGACCGCGTTCGCCCGCGATCGACGCAACGAGCTGTCCTCGAGCGAGCGGTCGTTCCTTGACGCGTCGACGGCACGACGCGTCCGGGACGCCGAGGCCGACCGGCGCAGCGTGCGCCGGCTCCGCGTGCTGACCGGCGGTCTCGCCGTCGGTCTCGTGCTCGCGCTGGTCGCGGGCGTGCTGGCGATGGACGCCCGGGACGAGGAGGCCGCTGCCCGGCAGGACCTCAGCGAGCTCGCCGACGACCTCCAGACGGCGCTGGCTGCCGAGGCGACCACGAGCGCCACGGCACGTGCCAGCGAGCTCGCTGGACTTTCCACCATCTCGTTGGACGAGGATCCCGAGCGCTCACTCCTCCTCGCGCTGGAGGCGGTCCGGGTCGCCCGGGACGGCGGCACTGCCGCGCTCCCCGAGGCGAGGTCGGCGCTCCAAGCCGCGACGGCACGACAGCGCGTCCTGGTGCGAGTGCCGGACGTCGGGGTGCGGACGAGCGTGAGTCCGGACGGCGCTCGGATCGCGACCAGCGGCAGCAAGCCCGACGCGCTGGAGGAGGTGTACGGCCCCGGTGGCGTACCGACGCAGGTCGCGATCTGGTCGCCTGCTGGCGAGCGCCTGGGCTCCTTCATGGCCCCCGGACCAGTCGTCGACATCGCCTGGGTCGACGACGAGTCGTTGGCGGTCATGTGGACCACGGACAAGGGCGCCGCCACCCCGACCGCGGTGTATCGGGCGACAGGCGAACTCGTCACCGAACTCCCGCAGCCCCCGACGGCGGCGAGCAGCTACTGGCTGCACTCGGCGGCTGGCGTCGTGGTCGCGACGGGGGGTGGTCCGCTGGCACCGTCGGTCGCCTGGGACGCGCGCAGCGGTGAGGTGCTCCACGTCACGGCGCCCGGGTGGTCGCTCTCGATCATCGACCGTGACCGTCTGGCTGTCTGGGATGGGTCGATGGCCTGGACCCTCGACTTGGCGTCCGGGGCGGCGAGTCGCCGGTTCGCGACCCCGCCGGCCACGGACATGGGGCCCGCACGGGGTGATCTCCTCCCGCTCTTCGACTTCCTGGGATCGACGATGGCCGTCGTCGACCTCGCCACCGGCGAGATGGTCACGGACGCGGGGTTGCCCTCGCCGACGGGCCACATGGCATGGCTCGACGACCGCCGTGTGGCGGCCAGCGACAACACGGGCGACCTGCGTGTCCTCGACACCGCCACGGGTGTAGTGGCGGCGTGGCGTCCGGTGACCGCAGGTGCCGCCTGGGACGTGGCAGCAAGTTCCGACGGGGGCGTGCTGGTCGTCACCAGCGGGGCGGGGATCGGTGACCTCGCGGTGGTGGACGCGACGGCCGGCGATGATGCCTTCGAACTCGGCGCGCCGCCGGTCGACCTCCACGGCGTCCCGACCGAGGACCACCTGCTCGCGGACTTCCGTGACGGGGTGCGAGCGCTGCACACCGAGCGCGGGACGACGGCCGTGCTGCTGGACGGCGTGGCCGTGCCGCACGGTTCCGGACAGCGGACCACGAGCAGCGCGGACGGCAGCACCGTCGGCTGGATCGACACCGACCGGATGGGCTGGATCCAGCGGAACGGGGAGGTGGTCGAGCTCCCGCGCTGCCACAACCCGCGGGCCTTCTCGGACGACGGGCGGCTCGTGCTGGTCGACACGGCGCTTCCCCTCGGGTGCCCGGAAGGGGAGGACCATGGGTACGTCCTCGACCTCACGACCGGTCGCCGGACCGTCCTGCCCACGGCCGCCGATCCCGGGAACCCAGTGCTCGACGGGGCGTTCGGCCCCGCGGACACGGCCGCGGCAGGGCTCGTGGTCATCAACCGAGGGTTCTTCCATGCCGAGGTCGTCGATCTCGAGACTGCGTCGGTCCTCGCCTCCCTCACCCCGGTGACGCTCCTGTACGGCGCTGCCGTCTCTCCCGACGGGGCGACGGCGCTGTGGGGGTCCGACTCGGGTCGGTTGACCGTGCTGGACCTCGTCGCGCTGCGCTCGGCGGGCGAGCTCGACGAGGAGGCCCACGTGCGCTACCTCGAGGCCGGCGGGCAGACGGGCCTGAGCATCGCCGTGAACGGTGACTTGGTCGCGGCGGGCACCGGGAACAACCAGGTCATGGTGTTCGACCACACGACCGGCGAGCGCATCGCCCGCTTCGACGTCGACGCCATCCGGCGCCCGGTGGTCGAGCTGCACCGGGGATCGATGTACTACTCCGACGGCACGGTGGTCCGCCGCATGCCGTTGGACATCGACGAGCTCGTCGCCATCGGCGAGTCGCGACTCACGCGGGGGTGGCGCCCCGAGGAGTGCGAGGAGTACGGCATCCCCGACTGCTGAGGGTTGGCTCACGCCCTGCCGATCGCCCCCGCCGAGACCAGGTCGCCCTTCCACCGGTCCACGATCTCCCGACGTTGGTAGGGGGTCTTGTCCAGCCAGTCCTGGACGTCGACCGAGGGGAACCGTTCGCGGACGAGGTCGACGGTGGCGCGTGCCCGACGTTCCAGGCCCAGCTCCCACTGCGCCGCCGCGAGCACGAGCAGGGCCTCGAGGTTGTTGGGCTGGTACTCGAGGACGCCCTCGGCGAGCGAGCCCGCCTCGTGCAACCGTCCGCCGTCGAACAGCGAGCACGCCTTGACGGTCGGGTACCACGGCTTGTTGATCCCGGTCAGCCGCATCGCGTGGTCGAGCAGCTCGATCGACTGCTCCCACTGTCCGAGGTAGCGCCTGACGCTGCCCTCGAGGCCGTAGGTGATGTCGCAGGTCGGGCGGACGATGTCGAGCTGGTCGAGGGTGCGCAGCGCCTCGTCCGCTGCTCCCCGCGACAGCAGGATGGCGGCCTGGACGGCCTGCGCCATCCCGGTCGGATCGCCGCCGGCCGCGCCCTTCCTGGCGTACTCCTCGGCGGTGTCGAGCGCGCGGTCCGGGTCGTCCACCCACTGGTTGGCCACGCCCAGCCACCACGCGAAGGCGGACAGCACGTGCCCGTAGGGCTGCTCCGGATGTGTGCGAGCGACCTCGCCGAACAGTTCGATCGCTCGTCGCCAGCCCTCCTCGTTGTCGTTGCGCAGGTGGTACCAGCCGAGATAGACCTGCTCGGTCGCGGCTGGATCGTCGAACTCGGCGTAGAACTGCGCCGGCTCGCCGACGACGAGGTCCACCTCGATCGAGTGGGCGACCTCCTCGGCCGCCGCCTCGGACAACGCGAACATGTCGTCGACCGTCGACGTCCACTTGTGGGACTTCACGACGTTCATCGTCACCATGTCGTACAGCGTCGCGAAGACGCGCACGGCCTCACCGAACTGGTGGACCCCGGTCTCGACCATGTACCGGGCCGTCGTGGCGGTCCCGCCCTCGGGCTCGACCGGGGCATCGACGACCGTCAGGTCGGGGATGGCGGCGAGCCGGTGCAGGAGGTCGTGGCGGATCATCCGAGCGGCAGCACGGACCCGGTCGTCGACCAGTTCGGTGTGGATCGGGAGGACCGCGATGGTCGGCGCCTCGAGGCGGAGCGTCCCGCGGGGCGCCGGGCCCGTCCCGTCGGACGGGAGGTCGACGAACTCGTACACGTCGACCTGCTCGGGGATGTTCTTCATCGACTGGCGGCCCATCGCCCGGAAGCGGAGCGCCGGCTCGTCCAGCGCCCGGTAGACCCGCCCCGAGACGGCGAGGCCGCCGGCGGGTGCGATCGCCTGGATCCGGGCAGCGATGTTGAGTGCGTCGCCGTGGTGGTTGCCGTGGACGACGGTGACCGGCCCGACGTCCATGCCCATCCGGAAGCGGACCTGTCGCTGGACGGGGACGTCGGCGTTGCGGCGCTCGACGTCGGTCGCGATGGCGATGGCGGCTCGGAGCCCCGACATCGCGTCGTCGAAGACCGCCATGAAGCTGTCGCCGACGAAGTTCGCGATCCGGCCGCGGTTCGCCTCGACCCGTGACTCGACGAGCTCGTGCAGGGCGCTCATCGTCGCCGTCGTCGCGTCGACGTCGTCCGCGATGAGCGCGCTGTAGCCGACGACGTCGGCGTTCAGGGCGACGAACTCAGGCTGTCCCTCGGTCTCCACGCGACCCCCGCCTCCACGCCATCTGTGGACCCTACTGCTTCAGGCGCGCGTGGGGTGGGCGTCGTCAGGCGTCGTCACGCAGGTCGGCCAACAGGTCGTCGTCGACCAGGTCGGCGTACTCGTCGTGACGCTCGATCCAGCCGGCGATGAACGGGCACAGCGGGACGACGGCGACGCCGCGGTCGCGCAGCTCGTCCAGCGCCGACCGCGCGAGCGTGGAGCCGACGCCCTGTCCCTCGTACTCGTCCTCGACGACGGTGTGCGTGAAGACGTAGCGGCCCTCGTGCAGCTCGTACTCGGCCACGCCTGCCACGCGGCCCTCCACCTCCACGACGAAGCGGTGCTGGTCTGGCGCGTCCCGGACGTCCACGGCGGCTCCTCTGCGGGGGCGACGCCAGCAGACTATGAGGTCGTCACGACGTCACGTCGCGGTGCTGCCGACGTCGTCGCCCGTCCCGCCACCGCCGCAGGTGTCGAGGTGTAGGGTGCCGGCCGGACGTCGGTGCGCGCACCACGTGCGAGGTCGCGGTCGTGCCCAGACCGGGCCGAGGTCGCCGGCGCGGGGGTGAGTGCCGTGGCGGCGATGGCGCACTGTGCGACCTGCGGGGCCGAGAACCCTGCCGCGGCCCGCTTCTGCATGGCGTGCGGTGGCTCGCTGGAGGTGCCCTGCACGTCGTGCGGCACCGAGCTGCCACCCGGCGCCCGCTTCTGCTTCAGCTGCGGCCACGAGCTGGAGGCCGGCGCCACCGTGGCGGACGAGGGACAGTCCGCGATGGCGGTGACCAACCACATCGCCGACCAGCTGCGCGAGATCACGGCAGGTGCGGGCGAGCGGCGCCGCATCACGATGATGTTCTGCGACGTCAAGGACTCCACGGCGACGGCCGAGGTGCTGGACCCCGAGGACTGGTCGGGGATCCTCCACGAGGCCATGGACTGCTTCGTGTCGTCGGTCGAGCGCTACGGCGGGACGGTCGCCCGCCTGCTCGGCGACGCGATCCTCGCCTACTTCGGTGCACCGGAGGCGCACGAGGACGACCCCCAGCGCGCGATCCTGGCCGGCCTGGACATCCTCGAGGGCACCCGGGCCCTCTGCGAGCAGGTCCAGCAGCGGCACGGCACCGACTTCGACGTCCGCATCGGCATCAACACCGGGCTCGTCGTCGTCGGCGACCTCGGGGGCCAGCAGCTGACCGAGTACGCGGCCCTCGGCGATGCGGCCAACGTCGCCGCCCGGATGGAGCAGACCGCGACGCCGGGCACGATCAGGATCGCCGAGGACACGCACCGGCTGGTCGCCCCGCTGTTCGAGTTCGCCCCCGTCGGCCCCCTGCAGGTCAAGGGGCGGCGGGACCCCGTCGCCGCCTACACCGTCCTGGGAGCCCACGACCTGCCGGGGCAGGTCCGGGGCATCGAGGGCCTGACGTCGCCGATGGTCGGGCGTGACGCGGAGCTCGCGCTGCTGGAGCGGGCGGCTGCGGACGTGGTGGGGGGCAGCGGCCGGATCGTCTCGGTGATGGGCGAGGCCGGCCTCGGCAAGAGCCGGCTCGTGGCCGAGCTGCGGGCGGGTCTGACCGAGCAGGGCGAGGAGGTCCGCTGGATCCTCGGGCAGTGCCACTCCTACCGCGAGACCGTGCCGTACGCGCCGTTCCGCCCCGCGTTGCTGGACTGCCTCGGCGTCGACGAGACACTGGCGCCGGCCGAGCGCACCGGTCAGGTCATCGAGCTGGTCGTCGACCTGCTCGGCGACGAGCAGCGCGACCACGCGCTGTACCTGTGCGAGCTGCTCGGACTGCCGCTGGCCGATGACGACGCCCACCTGCTGTCGTTCCTCGACCCGGGAACGCTGCGAGCCCGCACCTTCGCTGCCGTGGCCGCGCTGCTCGAGGGGCTCGCGGGGCGGCAGCCGGTCGTGCTCGAGCTCGAGGACCTGCACTGGGCCGACCCGACGTCGCTCGACCTCGTCGAGGAGCTGCTGCACGTGACGCAGCGGGCGCGGCTGCTCGTCCTGCTGCTGTTCCGCCCCCGTCGCGACGAGCCGACGTGGCGGGTGCACGAGACCGCGCAGCGGGAGCACGCGCACCGCCACCGCAGCATCGCGCTGTCCCCGCTCGACGCCGGGCAGGCATCGGCGCTCGTCGCGAACCTGCTGAAGGTCGAGGGGCTCTCCGAGCGCGTGCGCGCCACGATCCTGGCCAAGAGCGAGGGCAACCCGTTCTTCGTCGAGGAGGTGATCCGCTCGCTGCTCGACGCGGGCATCGTGGTGCCCGAGGGTGACCGGTACGTCGCGACGCAGGAGGTCGACGACGTCGCCGTCCCGGACACCCTGGCGGCCGTGCTGGCCACGCGGCTGGACCGTCTGGAGCCGGGCGCCCGGCGCCTCGTGCAGACCGCGTCCGTGCTCGGTCGGGAGTTCTCCCTCGACATGCTCCGCGCCCTCACCGATCCCGCGGTGGACCTCGACGGTGTCGTCCGCGACCTCCAGCGTCGCGAGCTCTTCGTCGAGGTCCGGCACCACCCCCACGTCGTGCTCGGCTTCCGCCACACCCTCACTCGCGACACCGCCTACCAGACCCTGCTGCGGTCCGTCCGGCGCGAGCTGCACCGCCTCGTCGGGGAGGTCCT
>CAYMGL010000107.1:2264-8473 GCA_964389945.1 uncultured Actinomycetota bacterium | reverse complement strand
TCAGGTGGCCCACGCCGGCGTAGCCGAGCCCGGCGCCGAGCCCGACCTGGGCCACGGCTCGTGCCGCCTGTCCCAACCCCACCATCTCGGCCGTCCCCCGTCGACGGCGCCACCCTAGGCGGCTGGCTTGCAGCCGGCGTGGCGTACGCGCCGACCGGCCGCAGACCCAGATCTCGCTGACCAGCGTGCGGCGGCTACGCCGCCTGCTCCATGAGCACGAAGTGCTCGGCCTTGGTGAAGTCCTTGGGGGGAGTGTCCGTGGCGAGGACAGCGAGTGCCTCGTCGAGACCGACCAGCCTCGGCGAACCGAGTGCGACGTCCTCGCCGCCGACGCGCAGCGTGGCTGCACCGGCCTCCACGACGTTCTGCACCCAGTCCGACGTCGGGCCGTACCGGCAGACGAGCACGTAGCCGGTGGTGGTGGGGAAGGCGTCCAGTGGGGTCTGGTGCGTCCTGCCGGAGACGCGCCCGACATGGGTCACCACGGGATACGTCCCCTTCCTGATCACGCCGGGGTTGAACACACGCTTGTTGATCCGGGCCAACCACCTCGGGTAGGGCATCGCGTGACCTCCTGCCAGCTTCGTGCCGAGAGGCGTCCGCCCCTCCACGTCGGTGTGCAGGCTAGGCAGCACGATCCTCCGGTCGTGCTGGGTCTGAGGTGCCGGGCAGTGTGATCTGAGGGGTCATCTAGGGCGGAGACCCGATGCGCGCGGGGGGCCCTCAGACGCACGGTGGTGTCACCAACGAGCAAGCGAGTGACACATGACCGGCATCCACCACACCGCACCCACCACCTACCTGCGGGCCACCCGCCGTGAGGCGAGCGTCAGCACCGGTGCTGCACGTCGACCCGGCCTGCTGCTGCGGATCGTCCGACGGGTCACCACGGCCGGCACCGAAGGCGCCGTGCTGCCCCGCTGGGCGGACGTCACGCCCGCGTCGGCAGCACGGTGAGCATGCCCGTGCAGCCGAAGTCCCCGACCACGGCGATCTGGCAGACTCCGGGCAGCGACCGGGAGCGGGCCATGGCAGTGCAGGTCGCCCCGCTGGTCGGGCGCGAGCGGGAGCTCACGTGGCTGGACGACCGGCTCGCGGCTGCCGCCGACGCGGCGCCGGGGGTGGTCGTCGTCGCAGGTGACGCGGGTGTCGGCAAGACCCGGTTCGTCCGGGAGGTCGCGGGCCGGGCCGCCGGCGACGGCTGGACGGTCCTGACGGGCGCCTGCATCGAGCTGTCGGAGGGCGCGGCCGTGCTGGCGCCGGTCGCCGAGGTGCTGCGACAACTCGCTCGCGAGCGGGGGGACGAGGCCGTCGCGGCGCTCCTGGACGGACCGGCGAGGTGGCTCGCCCCGCTGGTGCCCGAGCTCGGACTCGACGGGACCGGGGCGGACGAGGCACCGGCGACGCAGGTGCTGGTGTCGTTCCACCGGCTGCTGCGCGACGTCGCCGACGACAGCCCGGTGCTGCTGGTCCTCGAGGACCTGCACTGGGCCGATGCGACGACCAGGGACCTGCTTCGTCACCTGGCGACGCGGCTGTACGACGAGCCGCTGCTCGTGCTGGCGACGGTGCGGACGGACGACCTCGACCGCCGACACCCGCTGCTGCCGGTGCTCGCAGAGGTGGTCCGGCGCCCGGAGGTCGACCGGATCGACCTCAGCCCGCTCGAGGACGACGACCTGGTCGCGCACCTCACGGCACTGGCGGGCGAGGACGTCGGCCGTGACGGCCTCGCGGCGATCGTGCGGCGGGCGGGCGGCAACCCGTTCCATGCGGAGGAGCTGCTGGCCGCCGGCACCGCTCGGCTGCCCCCGAGCCTCAACGATGCGTTGCGCCTCCGGCTGGACCGGCTCCCGATGGAGACCCAGCAGCTGCTCGGCGAGGTCGCCGTGCTCGGCGCGAACCTCGACGCGAGGCTCGTGGCGTCGGTGACCTCGCTCGATCCGCCGGCGGTCTCGACAGCGCTCCGCCTGGCCCTCGACGGGGGCGTCCTCGTGGTCGACGGCGATGGCTACGCGTTCCGCCACGCGCTGCTGCGCGAGGTGGCGCTGGACAGGTTGCTGCCGCACGAACGCGTCCGGGCACACGCGACCGCGGCCGCTGCGCTGGAGGCGGATCCAGACCATGCGGCCGTGGGACGTGCCGGCGCCCGCGGACAGGCGGCGCACCACTGGTGGGAGGCACGAGACCTCTCGCGCTGCCTCGCGGCCTCGGTGGCCGCTGCCGACGAGGCCTCCCGCGTGTTCGCCAGCGGCGTCGCGCTGCGCCACCTCGAGCGATCGTTGGAGCTGTGGGACAGGGTGGAGGACCCCGAGCGGGTGACAGGCACGACGTACCCGGCGCTGCTCGTGGCCGCGGCCCGGGCGGCGGAGGAGGCGGCCGACCCCCGCGCCACGGAGCTGGGGCTGGCCGCCGTCCGTGCTGCCGATGCCGCGCACGACCCGGACGCTCGGGCAGAGGCCGTCGCCCGGCTCACGATCACGATGATCACCGACGGACGGTTCGACGACGCGATCAGGGTCACGACGGAGGAGCTGGCCCGCCATCGTGAGGGCGAGCGCACGGCCACGCGGTCGTTGGCACTCAGTTCGCATGCCATGGCCGTGGCCTGGGGCCACGAGATGCGTGCGCTGCCGTGGGACCTCGACGCCGTCGCTGCCGACCTCGACGAGGCGCTGGCGGTCGCCCGGGCGGCCGGGGACGCGTTCGCGGAGCACCGGGCGCTGGCCGGGATCGCGCAGGTCCTCGGGATCTACCTGCCGGACCGGATGCAGGAGGCCGTCGAACAGTCGCTGGAGCTGGCTCGACGTCCCGAAGCGTCGATCACCGAGGAACGGGCGCACTTCTACGGCGTGATGGTGGGCCTCACGTGCGGTGACTACGCGGCGGCAGAGGACGCCCTGCAGCGCTGGCGGCGGAGCGGGGAGGCATCGGCCACGACGACCGGCCGCGCCGAGATGCTGATCACGGCATCGAGGACCTGGGTGGACTTCGTGCACGGGCGGATGGACGCCGTCGAGGCGAGTCTCGAAGCCATCGACATCCGCGACGTCGAGCTCTTCGAGACGGCCGTGGTCCTCGTCGTCGTCACCGGGGACTGGCTGCGATGGACCGGGCGCACCGGGCGGGCGCTCGACCGGGTCACCCATGTCGCTGCGGGGCGCCCGGAGGACGGTTTCGACTGGGGTCTGGCAGCGGAGCTCGCGTCGTGCATGGCGGCCGCTGGTGCAGCCGCCGACGACGTCTACGAGGTGGTGCGTCGAACCTCGATGGCGACGAGTACGAGGAGTCCCACCCACGAGGTCGCGCGGCTGGTCGCCGCGACGGTGGCCGTGGCCGACGGCGAGCCGGTCGCCGACGACGTCGTCGCACGACTTCGCGAGATGGTCGACCAGTGCGCCGCGTTCGTCGCCTGGCTGCGTGAGGATGCGCCCGTCCGCTCGTGGGCATCAGTGGGGCTGCACGTGGCCCACGCAGAACTCGCCCACCTCACCGGGGCGCCCGATCCGTCGCTGTGGGATCGCGTCGTGGCGGGCGTCGAGCGGCACGGTCACGTCCCGGCCTCGGCCAAGGCGAGGTTGCGACGGGCGACCGCACGGGCCGAGGTGGACGGTGGGGGCTCACCCGCGTGCGAGGAGGACCTCGTCGCGGCGTGGGAGCTGGCCGCCGACCTCGGCCTGACCGCGCTGCAGGAGGACGTGGCCGCGTTGGCCCGACGGTTGCGCATCACGCTGCCGGACGTGACCGACGGCGACGCGGCTGACCGGCCCGACGAGGTCCTGCCCGACCTCACCGACCGTGAACGCGAGGTCCTGTCGCTGGTCGCCGAGGGGTGGACCAACAAGCGCGTCGGCGAGCACCTGTTCATCTCGCCCAAGACCGTGTCGGTGCACATGTCCAACGCCATGCGCAAGCTGGACGTCGACAGCCGCACCGAGGCGGTCGCCGTCGCGCACCGGGCCGGGCTGCTCGATCGGACCTGACACGTCGGTGGTGGTGGCGGCGGACCGGGAGCCCGCTGGGACGATTGCGTGCGTTGAGCGCACTTAGATGTCCGCTCGCAGGCTGCCGAAGACGCACGCGAACGGGACGCTTCGACCGGTCTGGCGTGCCCGCTCTGTGTCACCCCATGTGATCAGAGCGTGTCATTCCCCCCACGGCAGCCCAGACGTAGTGTGGTGCCACTCGATGCGTGAGGAAGCGCCCCGCGTGACTGCTCCTCCCACGACCGACCCGATGGCTGCCATGCTGCATCGGCTGACCCGGCAGGCCAACGAGGTCGACGACGTCGACGTGGTCCTCGCGGCTGCCGTCCGGGACGTCTGCGCGACGCTCCGGTGGCCAGCGGGCGCGGCCTATCGCCATGGCGCCGACGAGCCCGTGGAGGGAACGGCCGTGGGCCGTGCGATCGCGCCCGTCGAGGGTCTGCGGTCGCGCGCGTGCGAGGCCGGGCGGCCGCTGTGGGAGCAGAACGGCGAGGGCCCGGACGTCGCGTCGACGGTCGTCGTGCCGATCCTGTCGGGGACCGGCCCGCTCGGCGCGCTGCAGTTCATGGCCCCCTCGATCGACGGGGAGCTGGGGCCCTTGCTCGGCACGATCGGTTGGCAGCTCGGCATGGTGGTGCAGCGCCAGGAGGACCGTCGCGAGCTGGAACGTCGTGAGACCGCACTGGAGCGCTCGAACCAGGAGTTGGAGCGCTTCGCCTACGTGGCGTCGCACGACCTGCAGGAGCCGCTCCGGAAGGTCGTCACGGCGTGCGAGTTCCTCGACCGCCGGCATGCAGAGGAGCTGTCCGACGACGCGGCGCGCTACCTCGGCATCGCGGTGGACGGTGCCCGCAGGATGCAGCAGCTGATCCGTGACCTGTTGGCGTACTCGCGGCTCGCCGGCGGTGACCGGCCGGACGACGCCCGGACCGACCTGGCTGCGGTGCTCGACGACGTCCTCGAGGAGCTGTCCCTCATGCGGGAGGAGACGGGCACCACGCTCGACGTCGGCGACCTGCCGATGGTCGCGCTGGCGACCGACGAGGCGCGACAGGTCCTGACCAACCTCATCAGCAACGCGATGAAGTACCACGGCGATGCCCCACCGCGTGTCGAGGTCGCGGCCGAGGACCGCCAGGACGGCATGGTCGAGGTGACCGTGTGCGACAACGGGATCGGCATCGATCCCGCGTACCACGAGCGGATCTTCGACGTGTTCCGGCGACTGCACCGGCGCGACGAGTTCTCCGGGACCGGGATCGGCCTGGCGATCGTCAAGCGCATCGCGGAGCACAACGGCGGTCGCGTCTGGGCATCGTCCCGCCCGTCGGGTGGCACCTGCTTCCACCTCCTGCTGCCACGGACGGACGCATCATGACGGCCCGACCGATCGAGATCCTGCTCGTCGAGGACGACCCCGTGGACGTCGAGTTCACGCTCGACCTGCTGCGGGACAGCAAGGTCGCCAACCACGTGCACGTCGCCCGTGACGGGGTCGAGGCCCTGGAGCACCTGCGGGGAGACGGCGAGGACGTCGCGGCGTCCCGGCCCGACGTGATCCTGCTCGACCTCAACATGCCGCGCATGGACGGCCACGAGCTGCTGGACGTCATCAAGCAGGACGCCGACCTCGCCACCATCCCCGTGGTCGTGATGACGACCTCGATGGAGGAGGTGGACATCATCCGCAGCTACCAGCTGCATGCGAACGCCTACGTCACCAAGCCGATCGGCCTCGACCAGTTCGCCGAGATCGTCAGGGCGATCGAGACGTTCTGGTTCCAGGTCGTCGTCCTGCCGGGACGATCGTCATGACACCGATCCGCGCCCTGCTCGTCGAGGACGACGACACCGATGCGATGTTCCTGCGGGACCAGGCGGACGTCGACACCGGGCACGGACGGGTCGTGATCGAACGCGTCGACCGGCTCGAGGAGGCTGTCGACCACGTCGCCCGGACGCAGCCCGACGTCGTGCTCCTGGACCTCGGCCTGCCCGACAGCCAGGGCCTGGAGACGCTGCACCGGCTGCAGCAGGAGGCACCACCCGTGGCGGTCGTGGTGCTCACCGGGGCCGAGGACGACCAGGTCTCGCAGGCGGCGATGGACGCCGGGGCACAGGACTTCATCCGCAAGGACCAGCTGGGGTCGGTGCCGTTGGCCCAGCTGCTCCGTCATGCCGTGGACCGGCACCGCCTCCAGCAGGAGCTGCGTGACAACGAGC
>CAYMGL010000107.1:0-2164 GCA_964389945.1 uncultured Actinomycetota bacterium | reverse complement strand
GAAGCGCTGACCCAGGAGCGGATGGCACTCGACAAGCTCCGCAACCTCGACGAGCTCAAGTCGTCCTTCCTCCAGGCCGTGTCGCACGAGATCAGGACCCCCCTGACCGTGATCCAGGGGTTCGCGCTGACCCTGCACGAACGGGGTGACCACCTCGACGACGAGCAGCGGCACGCGATGACCGGCCGACTCGCGGCCGCAGCCGACCGGTTGCAGCGGCTGCTGGCCGACCTGATCGACGTCGACCGGCTGAACCAGGGCCTGCTCGGCCTCGACCGGCGCCCGGTGCAGCTGCAGCAGCTCGTCACCTCGGTGCTCGGCGACCTCGACCGCAACGCGCATCTGATCGTCGCGAGCTGCCCGAACGACCTCACCGCGCCGCTGGACCGTCCGAAGGTCGAGCGGATCGTGCAGAACCTCGTCCAGAACGCGGTCAAGCACACACCGCCGGGGACGCGGATCCACGTCGACGTGACCGGTGACGCCGACAGCGTGCGCATCGCCGTCGCCGACGACGGTCCCGGCATCGACGTCGACGACGCCGACCAGCTGTTCGAACCGTTCACGCACGGACGACTCGCGCGACGCCACGCGTCGCCGGGCACGGGCATCGGCCTCACGCTCGTGGCGCGGTTCGCGGAGCTCCACGGCGGCCGCGCCTGGATCGACCACGAGCGCACCGAGGGCGCGACGTTCCTCGTCGAGCTCCCGACGCAGGGCGGGCCGGGTGACATGGCCGCGGACGGACCGCGGCGACCGTCGCCCGGCGACGTCCACGACCCCCCGACCGCCCCGACGGCGCACCACGTGGCGCCTGCGACGGTCCGCCGCATCCGTCTCTCGGCGACGGGCGACGAGGTCACCGACGCCCTCGCCACGGCCATGACCGCCTTCGGGGCGGTGGCGGCGCCCGAGGGCCCACCACCCGAACTGGCGGCGCTGCACCACGAGGCGAGGGATGGCTGACCCCGACGTCACGACGCTGCTCCGGTTCCTCGACGCCCTCGACACGGCAGGAGCCGTCGAGCACGCCCGGCGGGTGGCGGCCGAGCGCGGACTCGACCGGGCCGTGACGGAGGTCCTGGCGCCCGTCCAGGACGAGATCGGTCGTCGCTGGGCGAGTGGTCGCTGGACGGTCGGGCAGGAGCACGCCGCCACAGCCATCGTCGACACCGCGCTGACCGTCCTCGACAGCCGGCAGCCCGCACCCGGCGCGCCACACATGGCCATGGTCTGCGCCGAGGGCGAGTGGCACGCCACGCCGCCCCGGATGGCCGCGGCGCGGTTCCGGGCCCGCGGCTGGCGCGTCGACCTCCTCGGCGGCTCAGAGCCACCCCGTTCGCTGGGTGCGACCCTCGACCGCATCGGGCCGGCCGTGCTCGCCGTCAGCTGCACGCTGCCACGCAACCTCCTGGGTGCGCGCCGCACGATCGCACAGGCGCACGACCGGGGGATCCCCGTCCTGGCGGGCGGTGCAGCCATCGAGGACCGCGACGTCCGCGCTGCCGCCATCGGTGCCGACGCCTGGACCTCCGACCTCGACGCCGCCGATGCCACGGCACGCGGCTGGCTCGACGAGCCCCCGACGCTGCGGCGGGGCGTCCGCCACAACGTCGACGAGGTCACTGCGCTCGGGCGACAGCAGCCGGACATCGTGGCGAGCGTCTACGCCGACCTCCTCGTCGGGATGCAGGGTCTCGACGCTGCCACGGACCACGACCTCGAGCTGATCGCCTCGGACATCCGCGGCTTCGTGGTCCAGCTGCGTGCCGCGCTCGACGTCGACGACCCGACGGTCCTGCAGGACCTCGTCGGTGATCCCGATGACTGGGGCGCCACGAGGGCAGAGGTGCGCGAACGCACCGCGGCCAGCATCGCATCGCTCGCCCGACACCTCGGCGACGACCTCCCGACGGCCCGACGGTTCCTCGCGGCGCTCCGACTCCCGTAGGTGGTCACCAGCCGATCGCGTCCTGCCGGCCGAGCTTGCGGAGCTCGGCCGCCAGCTGGCGCCGCGCACGGCGCGCGCCCCCCTCGGTGCTGATCCGCTCCGCGAGGCGGAGCAGCGCCTGCTCCAGGACCTCGGGGCGTGGGGTCCGGCCGCGCTGACGGACCTCGTCGAGCCACTGCACCGGGCTGGCGTGCCCGCGCTCACGGTTGCACC
>CAYMGL010000106.1:0-8500 GCA_964389945.1 uncultured Actinomycetota bacterium | reverse complement strand
ACGCCTGCTGCTTGAGCTCCAGGTCCTCCGGCACGGCCTCGATGATCAGGTCGCAGTCGGACAGCGAGCCGTAGTCGGTCGAGCCGCTGATGCGCCCGAGGACGTCGTCGCGCTCGGCCTCCTCGAGCTTGCCGCGACCGACCAGCCGGTCCAGCGTCGACGCGATGCGGTCCCGGCCGGCCTGCACGGCGGCGTCGTCGGCCTCGACGAAGCTCACCTCGAAACCGTTGCTCGCCACGATCTGGGCGATGCCGCCACCCATCGTGCCGCACCCGACGATGCCGACGTGCTGGATGTCGTGAGGCAAGGCTGTCTCCTGGTCCGGGGCCCGCGACGCGCAGGCGCGCACTCGCCCGCTGCAGGCTAGGCCCCCAGCCCCCGCCCCACGAAACCGACCAGGTCGTCGGGCGCCGCAGTGGCCAGCAGCAGCTGGACGCCGTTGAAGGTCGCGTGCGCGACCATCGCCGTCACGAGGCTGCGGGAGCGGTGGAACGCGACGGCGAAGACGCCACCGACCGCGAACAGCGCGAGGCCGAACACCAGGCTCTCCACCTGCAGCGGCAGGAGCACCTCGACGTGCACGACCGAGAACACCGCCGAGGACACGAGCGCCCCGACGACCCACGACGTGCGCCGGCCGACGGTCTGGAACAGCACGCCGCGGAAGGTGACCTCCTCGAGCAGGGGCGCCAGCACGACGGCCGCGACGACGGTGAAGACGAGGGCGTTCCCGCTGAGCATCTCGGTCTCGAGCAACGACTGCCCGGCCTCCTCGAGGGGGCCGAACAGGGCATTGCCGGCGAGGATGATGCTGCCGGAGACGAGGAACGCGCCGAGACCTGCGCCGAGGCCGAGCCCCACGTGCCGGGCGGCCGGCCGCTCGGCGCCGAACAGGCGCCACGACCAGCCACCACGGCCGGCCAGCCAGGCGAACGCGCCGGCGAGCACCAGCGACTGCGTCAGCACGGTGACCGCGCCGAGCGAGGCCCCGCCGAGTCCGGCCGGGTCGACGCCCGCCAGGGTGAGGCCGACGAGGACGATGCTCACGACGAGCAGCTGCCCGAGCAGGCTCCAGACCACCAGTGCGACGCCGTCGGTCAGCGCGAGCGGGACCCGCAGGTCCTCACCCGGGCGTGCCGTGGGGGTCGACCACGGCACGTCGACGGGTGGCGGCATGGACGTCGTCATGCCGCCCTCCGGCGCAGTGAGGACGCGACGAGCGCGCCGAGCAGCGCGCCGACCGCGACGACGACACCGAGTCCGACCGAGAGCGGGGAGCGCGTCGGCGTCGCCGGTGCTGGACCCAGCGCCGTGCCGGCCGCCGCGAGCGTGCCGCTGCGGACGGTCACGTCGGCGGGCGCACCGGCTCGGGTGCCCTCCTCGTCGATCGCGATGAGGGTGACCTCGTACGTGCCGGGGTCGAGCAGCCCGCCCTCCGGCCCGTCGAGCGACCAGTCGACCGTGTGGCGGCCGGGCTCGACGACACCGATCGGGGTGCGACTGACGACGGCGCCGGTGCTGTCGCGCACCTCGACCTCCAGCTCGACGAACTTGTTGACGACGGTGGACAGGGTGACGACCTCGGCGGCCCACGGCTCGGGACGGTCGGTCACCGTCGGGTCCACGACCAGCGGGGCCCCGTAGCCGTCCGGTGCGAACAGCCGGAGCGTGCGGTCGGGCCGTACCTCGACGCGCCAGCCCCCGAGCGCCCGCTCGGTCAGCTCGGTGTCGCCGACCGTGACCCGGGTGGGCGCCGTCGGCGTGACGGCCACCGTGTCGCGGTCCTCGGCGACGCCGACGCGCACGGTCGTCGGCAGGGCGGCCGGGCTGGTCGGCTCGATCCCGCCGTAGTAGGCGGCGAGGATCTCGTCCGCGCTGAAGCCCGCCTGGGCCTTCCCGAGCGCGCCGTACTGGCTCATCCCGACACCGTGGCCGAACCCCCGCCCGTCCACGACGACCGCGTCGTCGGTCACGGTGAAGGTCAGCTGACTCGAGAGCAGCGTCGCCGGGAACCGACGCCCCGACCCGTCCGTCCGCGCTGGCGGGTACGCGTCGGGGTCCACCTCCGGTGCGACCGACGCCACGAAGAACCGGAACTGGCTCGCCGTCACCGCCGCCACGGTCCCGTCCCGGCCGCGCACCTCGACGAGGTCCTCGGCGCCGTCGACCTCGACCAGGCGGATGTCGGCCAGCGGGACCGCAGCCGACAGCGTCTCGCCGCGGGCGAGGATCGCGTCCATGTCCTCGCGCGGGAAGCGGACCTGCCACGTGTGGAACGGCGAGACGGCGTCGTGCGGGTCGTCGACCGGCTGGAGGTAGGGCCAGTCGCCGTCGTCGGGGAACACCTCGACGTTGGCCTGCGAACGCCCGCCGTTGGACGACGAGTAGCGGGCGAGCAGCGGCTCCCCCGCGGCGTCCACCAGCACCCGTCCACTGGTCGCCGCGACGGCTGCCCGCCAGCGGTCACCCCCTGGTCCCTCGACCACGTCCCGGCCGGCGAACACCTGGCAGGCCTGCGTGGCACAGATGTCGTAGCCGCGCTCGGTCCACGCCCCCTGCCCGATCTCCCACCAGGCGTAGGTCCGCGCCGCCATGACCTGCGCCTCCAGCGTCGCCTCGGGCCACGACAGCGGCACCTCGGCGAGGCCCTCCAGGTAGGCGTCCAGCGAGAGCTCGTCGACCACGGTCAGGCCGCCGGGCCGGACGCTCGCCTCGACCGTGCCGACGTAGCGACGGTCGCCGAGGTCCAGCACCGCCCCGTCCGGTGCGGTGAACCGCACCGGCCCCGAGAACACGCCGAGGTCGACCTCGGCGGCTGCGGGTGCGGCGCCGAGCAGCAGCGTCGCCAGCGCGGCGACGAGCACGCGCGCGACGTCACGCACTGCTCGGCCGGCGCTCGATCGCTGCGCCCAGCGAACGCAGTCGCTCGACGAAGTCGGCGTAGCCGCGGTCGACGTGGTGCACGTCGCGCACCACCGTCTCGCCGTCGGCCACCAGCCCGGCCAGCACGGCGGCGGCGCCGGCACGCACGTCCAGGCCGCTGCAGACCGCGCCACGCAGACGTCGGGGGCCCCGCACGACGGCGTGGTGGCCGTCGACGGTGATGTCGGCGCCCATGCGAGCGAGCTCCTGCACGAACGCGAACCGTGCCTCGAACACGTTCTCGGTGATCCGGCCGAGGCCGATCGCCTGCGTCAGGGCGACGAGGAACTGCGGCTGCAGGTCGGTCGGGAACCCCGGGTACGGCAGCGTCGCGATCGAGGTGGGACGCAGCGGACCGTCGACGGTGATGCGCAGACCACCGCCGGAACGGTCGGCCGACACACCCATGGCCCGCAGCTTCTCCAGGGGGATGCCGAGGTCGCCCGGCCGGACGCGCTCCAGCACGACGTCGCCGCCGGTGACCGCGGCCGCGACGGCGAACGTCCCTGCCTCGATGCGGTCCGGGCAGACCGACCACTCCGCCGGGCGCAGCGAGGCGACGCCCTCGATGCGCAGCGTCGGCTGGCCGACACCCTGGATGTCCGCGCCCATCTGGCGCAGCATCCGGCACAGGTCCTGCACCTCCGGCTCGCGGGCGGCGTTCTCGATCGTGGTCGTGCCGTCGGCGAGGACGGCCGCCAGCAGCACGTTCTCGGTCGCACCGACCGACGGGAAGTCGAGCCGCACGTGGGCACCGTGCAGCCGGCTCGCCACGACCTCCACGCGGTCGTGGGCACGGGTGACCTCGGCACCCATCGCCTCGAGGCCCTGCAGGTGCAGGTCGATGCTGCGCTTGCCGATGTCGTCGCCGCCCGGCAGGGCCAGGACCGCGCGTCGGCACCGCCCCACCAGCGGCCCGAGGGTCGAGATGGAGGCGCGGATCGCCTGGACCATGGTCGGGTCCGGGGCGGGGTCGACCTCGCCGCCGGCATCGAGCGTGCAGGTGCCCGTGTCCTCGTCGAGGTCGACGTCCAGCCCGGTGCTTCGCAGCAGGTCGGCCATGACGGGCACGTCGGCGATGCCCGGCACGTTGCGCAGTCGCGTGGTGCCCTCGGCCAGCAGGCTCGCCGCCATCAGCTTCAGCGCGGAGTTCTTGGCACCGTTGATGACCACCGAGCCCTGCAACGGCCCGGTGGCACGGACGGCGAACTCGTCCGTGGACGTCGTTGTCGGCGCGGCACCCATCGGCACGGACGGTAGCCGCGCCCTGCCGCCCCCCCGTGCCTCAGTCCGTGGAGACACGCCCGGCCTGCACGTCCGCGGGCGCCGGCCGCGCCTCCTCGACGACGGGGAGGCGCACCTCGAACCGGGCCCCGCTCACAGGTGCGTCCCCGACGCTGATGCTGCCGCCCACGCCCTGGACGAGGTCGCGGACCGCGGCCAACCCGAGGCCGAAACCACGGTCGTCGTGGGTGAGGCGCGTGCCGTGGTCGAACACGTCCGACCACATGGCTCGCGGGATCCCGGGCCCGTTGTCCTCGACGACGAGCTCCCAGGCCGACGCGACAGGATGCAGCCCGACGCGGACGCGCGTCCCGGCCTCGTTCGTCGCGTACTTGATCGCGTTGCTGACCAGGTTGATCGTGGTGCGGCGCAGCACCTCGACGTTGGTGTCGACGCGCCGCTCGGCGTCGACGTCGACGGTGAGCTCGCCGCCGACGACGTCGAGTTCGGGGGCGGTCACCTCGCGCAGCCAGTCCGCGAAGTCGCCGCCGGTCAGCGTGACGGCCGGCGCCCCCATGTCGATGGCGTCGCGCAGCATGTCGTCGACCATGCGACCGAGCCGATGGGCGCTCCTGCTGATGCGTGCGAGCATCTCGTCGTGGTCGTCGTGGTCCAGCTCGAGACGGTGTGCCACGTCGGCGAGCCCACTGATCGCGGTCAGCGGGCCCTTGAGGTCGTGTGCCGCCGTCGAGGTGAAGCGCTGCAGCGCCTCGTTCGACCTGCGCAGGCGGGCCGCCGTCACGCTGAGGTCGGCGGTGCGCTGCTCGACGACGTGCTCCAGGTTGTCGTTGACCGCCTGGAGCTCGGCCGTCGCGGCCGCGACGCGACGGCGGAGCAGCACCACGACACCGCCGGCCAGCGCAAGCAGCGCGAGGAGCCCGAGAAGCGATGGCAGCAACCACGTGGGGGCTGACGTCGCCTCGGGGTCACCGAGGTCGAAGCCCGTCCAACGCACGTGGAGCGTGGCGAGCTCGGCGGGTGTGAGGCTGGCACGGGCCGCGGCGTTCACCTCCGCGGCCGGAGTGTCGATGACCGCCCAGCTGCCGATCGGCACGACGCTGACAGCCTCACCCACGGGGCTGACGTCGAGGTCCTCGGCCCGGATGAGGCTGCCGAGGGTGGCCAACGGCCCCAGGTAGAGGTCCAGCTCGCCGTCCTCGACCGCCGCGAGGCCTCCGGGTATCGACTCGGTGGGGACGAGCGTCAGTTGCGGGAACCCCTCGCGCAGGGCGGCCTCGAGGGGCGAGCCGCTGATGGTGCTAGCCGTGCCGGCCTCGAACTGCCCGACCTCGCCGACACGATCGGTCCGAGCCACGAAGGTGATCCGTTCCCACGCGGTCGGCTCGGCCATCGTGGCGAACTCGGCGAGGTCCGGTCGTTCGCCGTGGGCACCGGCGATGTCGATCTCGCCCGTCCGGAGCGCCTCGACCACCTCCGGGATCCCGGGGTAGACCACGTGCTCGACCTGCACGCCGACCTTCACGGCGGCGAGGTCCCAGGCCTGGGTGGCGTAGCCACCGGCGAGCTCCCCGTCCTTCCAGACGGACACGGGCGGCGCGCCGACGAACCACCCGATGCGGACGGGACCGTTGTCGTCGACCCACTCGCGCGCCTCGGCGGACAGCGGGTCGTCGAGGAACTGCTGCCCGCCCGCGTGCGCCGGCGCAGCCGTCGTGGCCACGACGAGGCCGAGCAGGACGAGTGTCACAGCACGAAGCACCAGGTTGCCCTCTGTCGGGAGCTGCCGTCATGTCGGCCGTGGCCACGACGACTGCAGGCGTACCAGACGATCCGACCGGACGGCACACGACCGGACCGGTCTCAGTCAGCCGCCCGGGACGCGGCGACGTGGTCCCCGGTCGGCTCGTCGGGCCCGGCGACCTCGACGACGGGGAGCGTCACCGTGAAGCGCGCGCCGGTCGGCTCGTTGTCCCCCACGCGGATCGACCCCCCGGCACCCTGCACCAGGTCACGGATGGCGGCGAGGCCGAGCCCGAAGCCACGGTCGTCGTCGGTCAGGCGGCGCCCGCGGTCGAAGACCTCCGACCACATGGCGCGCGGGATCCCGCGTCCGTTGTCCTCAACGACGAGTTGCCAGGTCTCGCGGTGCCGCGTGAGGCCGATGCGGATCCGCACGCCCTGCTCGTTGATCGCGTACTTCACGGCGTTGGTCACGAGGTTGATCGTCGCGCGGCGCAGGACCTCGACGTCCAGGTCGAGCGGCCCGTCCGGCACGTCGACCTCGAGGGCCGCGTCCACGACGGCGAGCTCCGGCGCGCTCACCTCCCGCAGCCAGGTCCTGAACTGCGTGCCCTGGAGCTGCGCGACCGGCGTGCCCATGGTGACCGCGTCGGCGAGCATGTCGTCGACCATGCGACCGAGTCGCTTGGCGCTGTCGCGGACACGGCCGAGCACGTCGTCCTTCTGCGTGACGGGCAGGTCCATCTGCAGCGCCACGTCCGCCAGCCCGGTGATCGCCGTGAGTGGACCCTTGAGGTCGTGGGCCGCGGTGGCCGTGAACCGCTTGAGCGCCGCGTTGGAGCGTCGCAGCCGTTCCGCGCTGCGGCCCAGCTCGGCCGTGCGGTCGGCAACGGCGTCCTCGAGTCCCGCGTTCATGACACGCAGCTCACTCGTCGCCGCGCGGACACGCCGCCGGAGCAGGAGCACGAACAGCAGCGCAACTGCAAGCGCAACCGCCAGGCCGAGGAGGGCGGGCACCAACCAGGCCGGCACACCCTCGTCCGGTGCCGTGAGGTCGAAGCCGGTCCACAACACGTGCAGCAGTGCCAGGTCGCTGTCGCTGACGGCAGCACGGGCCTCCTCCTGGAGGGCCGCAGCCGGCGAGTCCACGCGCGCCCAGGACTGCAGCGTCGCGGTGATGGCGGTCTGGCCGACCGGGACGAGGTCGAGGTCCAACTGGTTGATGCGGTAGCCCAGCAACGCCAACGGGCCGAAGTAGAGGTCGAGCTCACCCGCGGCGACGGCCGCCAGACCAGCGTCCGGTCCTGCCGTGTCGACGTAGGTGGCCCCCGGGTGTGCCTCGAGGATCGACGTGCGGTTCTGCGGGCTCGACCGGCCGGAGACGGTCCGACCCGTCAGATCGCCCACGCCGGCGCCGAGGTCGTCGGCGCGACCGACGAACACGAGCGGGATCTGGGCCCAGGGCGTCGAGACCGGCTGTGCCACCTCCGTGATCGCCGGCACCGGTCGCAGACCACCCACGATGTCCACGTCACCGCTGACGAACGCCTCGGCCAGCGCGTCAGCGTCCGGGTACGCGACGTGGCTGATCTGGACGCCCAGCCTCGCCGCGGCCAGGCTCCAGACGTCGACGTTGTAACCGCCGGTCACGCGGCCGTCCTCGACGACGGCGACGGGGCGTTGGTCCTCCGACCAGCCCACGACGACGGGCTCGTTGGCCTCGACCCATGCGCGCAGGTCCTCCGACAGTTGCTCGGTGCTGGTGTCGACGGCCGCAGCGGGCAGCGTGCCACCGAGCAGCACGACGACGGCCAGCAGCGCCGGGACGCACCACCGTCGCATCGCCACCCCCTTCCCGTGATGGTGTGTAGCAGGAAACGAGAACGAGCACCCGTCGCCGGGTGCTCGTCGTCGTGCCGCCGATGTCGTGGCCGCCTCGGCGTCAGGCGCCCCCGCCGGCCTTCTCGGCGACGAAGAGTCGCGTCTCGTGCCGCTTCGCTGCGGCCGGGACGTCGAACGGCACCGCTTCGGGGTCCTTGAGGTCCTCGAGCTTGAACAGCTGCTCGCGGGCGCGGTCGACGTCGATCTCGTGCGAGAGCTCGGCGATGTCTGCGAGGATCACCGCGGTGTCGCCCCCCGAGTAGTAGACGTACCCCCGGTGCACGGCGACCCACTCGCGGGTCCCGTCCGCGAGGTCGATGTGCGTGGCCGCGATGTCGAGGGCCGCCAGCAACGGCTGGTGGCCGGGGAGCACACCCATCGACCCCTCGGTCGTGGTGAAGTACAGCCCCTCTGCCTCCCCGCTGAACACCTTGCGTTCGGCGGAGACGACCTCGACGGTGAAGGTGGACGCCATTACTTCAGCTCCTCGGCCTGGCGAAGGACGTCGTCGACACCGGCGGCGTACGAGAACGCCTGCTCGGGGATGTCGTCGAGCTCGCCGTCGATGAGCGCCTTGAACGACTCGATCGTCTCGCTGACCGGGACGTAGACGCCCTTCTGGCCGGTGAACTGCTCGGCGACGTTGAAGTTCTGGCTGAAGAACTGACGCGCCTTGCGGGCCCGGGCGACGGTGATCTTGTCCTCCTCGGAC
>CAYMGL010000105.1:0-8532 GCA_964389945.1 uncultured Actinomycetota bacterium | reverse complement strand
AAAAGGTTCGGGATACACCTTAGCCCGCTGTCCGATTTCCTGGGACCACTTCAAGCTGCAAGGTTGAGAAGGCCACCCAAGCCACCAATGCCAGGTGGGCTGACCTGAAGGCCTCGTGACCTTCTCCAATAGAGTCCTTCCACAAGCGAACGGTAAGGAGCACTAACAATGCGAGCATCGCGAGCGACAGCCCAGTCGCTCCATCGACCTGCAGGTCGCCCAAACATGAAATAGCCAATTTGGCCCCGATTCTGGCGTAACCCACTTCTGGTCTGCGCCACAATTTCGGCCTCAAAGAGGCAGTTTAGGTAATTATATTGCGTTGGCCTGCCTCAGCTGCACAACTCAAGCCAGCGCGTCTACTATTTCCTCTAAGGCGAAATCATACCTTGATCTTAGTCTCTGCAGAGACCCGCCCCCAGACTGCGATGGCCCCTGCCCCGCCGCGACCGTGCTGTCAGACCAATTTGAACTCGTCTCCACTAGGACAAACGCATTGACCGTTATCCCGCGCAGAGACAGCACCACTCCTCAAGAGCGGCGGCGCGGTTAGCCTCAAAGATATTTCTTCAGGAGAGGCTGCGCTCCTGGTTGAAGTGGTTAGAGACAGATGCGTGAACGGCGGCAAATTTCTGAAGACTTCGCATCCGCCGGAACCTGAGCATCGCGCGCTCGTGTCGTCGGAATGGCAGGTGAGAGTTCTCCGCGCGATTGTTCTTCCAGCGGCCTGTTTCGTGTCGATCTTCGGACCCGACCTGCTTCAGCGCGGCACCATCAGACCGGAGCCTGTCCGTTACGATCACCTCAGGCCGACGATGCTTGCGCATTGCTTTCTTGAGGAATTTCAACGCGGCCTTCTTGTCTCGGGTCTTCGTCACGAAGCTCTCAAGTACCTCGCCCTCGTGATCGACTGTGCGCCAAAGATAGTGGCGCTCGCCGTTGACCTTCACGAACATCTCGTCGAGGTGCCAACGCCAACGACTGGATTTCATGCCCTCGATGCGGTGCTTGCGGATCTCTGCCGCAAGCATAGAACCAAAGCGCCCCCACCAATATCGGACCGTTTCGTGGCTGACATCGACTCCGCGCTCATGGAGCAGATCCTCGACATTGTGCAGCGAGAGCGGAAAACGGACGTACAGCATCACCGCCAGGCGGATGATCTCGGGGCTCGTCTGGAACCACTTGAAAGGGCTGGGGTTGGACATGTGCGAACGCTAGCCAGTCCCCTGCCCCGGCTCAATTCAAGTTCCAATGCCGTTTCCGGGGACGCTTTTCAAACACGTTCTGACAGGAAACCCGTAACCTCGCGCCAGTCTCGCGATTCGAACGTCAGTGTTCGCAAAGACACAAAGCCGGGATTACGGAATCGTCGCGCTTGGCCGACGCCCGCAGCCTCCGTTAGCCTTCTCTTCAGTGCATTACCGATGACACTTTTTTCCCCGCCTCTTTCACGACGCCCCTTTTGAGTAGGACGACGCGTATGGCGCGCATTTCTTCCTCCCCCGTCCGGGTCCGTCTGTCCCGACGCGCCCTGCTCATGGCCGGGACGGCCGTGTTGGGCACCGTCGCGGGCCTGGGCCGGATCTCTAACGCAATCGCGCAGGAAACCCCTACGGATATCCCGGCGCAATCGCCGCTGGGCCTTGCGGACGATCTCAGAAACCCGCGCGAGGTCTGGTCTGCCGACGGGCGGTTCCAGCTCGACCTGCCCATGCAGGTTGCCGATATCGAACTGCCTTATGACAAGGCGCGGCTGCGCACCTATGGCGGAGAAATCCCGGGCCCCACCTTCCGCGTCAGCCCCGGCGACGAGATGCAGATCACGCTGCACAACAACATGCCTCCGAACCGCGACACCGCTCCGCCGGTTCTGAACACGCCCAACGAATTCAACTCGACCAACCTGCACTTTCACGGCTTCCACGTCAGCCCGAAGGCAAATTCCGACAACGTCTATCTGCAGATCAATCCCGGCGAGAGCTTCAACTACGTCGTGCTTCTGCCCGATGATCATCCCGCCGGCTCTTATTGGTATCACCCGCACCGGCATGGATCCGTCGCTGTGCAGGTGGCGTCGGGATGCGCGGGCATGATGGTCGTGCGCGGCACGCTTGACGAGGTGCCCGAAGTGGCCGCAGCGGTGGAGCGCGTCATGGTGTTCCAGGCCCCGGTGGTCGGCACCAAGACATCGGAGCTCGATAGCTACGAGACGATCTGGGATCTTGCATCGGAGCGGTACTGGTTGATCAACGGCCAGTACAAACCGCGGATTTACATGCGCGAGGGCGAGGTCCAGCATTGGCGCATCCTCAATGCCGGGGACGAACAATTCCTGCCGATGACGCTGAATGGACTTGAGCTGTGGGAAATCGGGTTCGACGGGAACCCCTATCCCGAAGCACGGCAAATCGACGAGATCTTCGTGGCACCGGGCAATCGGATGAACCTCATGGTGAAAGCCGGAGCCCCGGGCAGCTATATCCTGGACCGTCCGGCCTTCGATCAGGGCAAGACGCCGATCCCCGCGGCACAGATGGCCGAGCTCATTGTCCTGCCCGAAGGCAGCGACCGGGTGCCCGACACGATCAAGTTGGGCACGGAAATCCCGCGTGGGCCGTTGCCGAAGAACCGGATCCTGACGGACATCACCGACGACGAGATCGTGCGGAAACGCAGCATCGAACTGGGTGCCAAGGATGTCGATGGCATGTTCAAGGGCATGGTCTTCACGCTGAACGGCCAGCCCTTCGATCCCAAGCGCGACGATATCGTGGCCAAGCTTGGGGAGGCCGAGGAATGGGAACTCGTCAATCTGACCCCCTTCCCGCACCCCATCCATGTGCATGTGAACCCGATGCAGGTCATCGCGATCAACGGTGAGCCCCTGAAGCGCAAACATTGGCAGGACACGATCGCCGTACCCGCCGCGGGCACCGTCACGCTGCGCATGCGCTTTACCGATTTTGATGGCCGGTTCGTGATGCATTGCCACATCCTGCCGCACGAAGACCTAGGGATGATGCTCAATGTCAATATCATGTCTTAAGACCGCGGCGCTGGCCGCAGCGATATGCTTGCCCGCCCTTGCAGCTGCAGCCGAGGATGCGGTTCCCGCCTCCGTGTCCTCCTGCGTGTCCTGCCACTCGGCGGACGGAAATCCCTTGGTCGCGGGCGTGCCGATCCTTGCCGGACAGCGCGAGGAGTATCTCGTCAACGCGCTCAAGGCCTACCGAGCCGGACGGCGCAGCGGCGGCGGTGCGGATGTCATGCAGCGCTACGCAAAAACCCTCAACGACACCGACATTCAGGAGATAGCCCGATGGTTCGCACAAAACTGACGGCGATTGCGATGCTGGCGGGACTGGGCACGCCGGCGATGGCGGCGGATCTGGTCTATCTCACTGATCCCGAGGGGCAGAGCCGCTTCATGGAATCGGAGCTCAACGGCGATTACTTCAGCCTCGCCAGTTATCTGGAATTCGAGCAGATCGTCACGTTCTGTGGCCCGGCGACTGTCGCCGCGGTGGCCAATGCGCTCGGCGTGGCGCGCCCGTCTCCCGATCGTCTTTATCCCTGGACGCTCTTTACGCAGGATCTGTTGTTCAACGAGGCGAACCAGAAGCTGAAATCCTACGCCCAGGTGGAGCACGAAGGCCTGACCCTGGCCGAGCTTGACCAGTTCATCGAAAATCTCAGCCTGACGGCCGAGCACCGCTTCGCCGATGAAACCGGCGTCGATGCCTTGCGCGATGCGATCCGAGCGACGCTCGAAGATCCCAAAGCCCGCTTTGTCGCGAACTACTCCCGCAAGGCCCTGCCTCAGGAGGGCGATGGCCACATCTCGCCGGTCGCTGCCTATGATGCCGAAACCGACAGCGTGCTGATCCTCGATGTCGCCAAGTACAAGTATCCGCCGGTCTGGATCACGGTCGAGACATTGCACGACGGCATGATGATGATCGACAGCGGCTCGAACCGCTCTCGCGGCTTTGTCGTCGTGTCGGCCCCATGAACGGGCACCTGACCCGGCGGAGCCTGATGGGTTCGGCCGCCGCTGCGGCTCTGGTCCCAGGCGCCCTGACCGCGGCCTCTCTGAACGCGACACGGGACCGGACGACCTTCACAGCCCTGCTTTATACTCTGGCAGGTCCGGTCACGGCGGCTCCGGCCCTTCTCGATAGCGTCACGGCGCTGTTTTCCGAAACCTTCGGTGCAGGCGCGATCGACGCGCTGGTCGCGCATGTCGACAAGACCGGTCTGGCCTCGGTCCTGGAGCCTGCCAAGGACGCAGAAACTGAAACCTGGCTGCAATGGCTGACCGAGGCGCTCTTCACGGGTTCGGCGAACCCTGCCGACAGCACGGCGCGCATGGTAAATTACCCCTACGCCCTCGGCTGGAAATCCCTGGCCTTCGCCAAGGCCCCGGGCCTCTGCGACGGACCCGGCTTCGGCTACTGGTCCAGCGATTGGGGAGCTTTGTGATGGCCGATCTTGAAGCCGATATCGTGATCGTCGGCTCCGGTATGGGTGGCGCGCACCTCTCGCGCTCTCTGGCAGAAGCGGGGCGCGATGTCCTGGTGCTCGAAGCCGGGGGCCACAAGACACGCGGCGAATACCTCGCGGATTTCTACGCCAACCCGGTCAAGGGGCCGCAGGCGCCCTATCCGTCGCAGGAATTTGCACCGCATCCCACCGACACCGATTACGATGCTTTCTACGATCAGGCCGGCCCCGAGAAGTTCGTCGGCGCCTACCTGCGGATCTATGGCGGCACGACCTGGCATTGGACGGGCTTTGCCGACCGGCTGAGGCCCGAGGATTTCCGCTCGCAGACGCTTTATGGGCGCGGCAGCGACTGGCCCATCAGCTATGAGGATCTCGAACCCTATTACCGGCAGGCCGAACAGCGCTGGGGGGTCGCGGGCGACAGTGCCCATACATGGGGTGCGCCGCGCGCGGCGGATGACCCCTACCCGATGCCGCCGATCCCGGCCTCCTGGATGGACCAGAGGATCCAGTCCGCGGCGCTCGACGATATGGGGCTCAAATCCGCGATCTTCAGCCATGCCCGCAACTCGGTGGTCTTCGACGACCGCCCAGCCTGCTGCGGCAACAATACCTGCGTGCCAATCTGCCCCATCAACGCGAAATACGATGCCTCGGTCGAGATGGACAAAGCCGTTGCAGCCGGCGCGCGGATCGAATTGCGGGCGCTGGTCACGACGATCACTCTGGACGCCGACAAGCGGATCTCCGGCCTGATCGTGCGCCGCCCGGACGGGTCCAGTCAGACCGTCCGCGCCCGGACCTACGTGATCGCAGCCCATGCCATCGAGACCCCGCGCCTTCTGCTGAATTCCGCGCAGGAAGGCGCGCCCGACGGAGTTGCCAACGGCAACGACATGGTCGGGCGTCACCTTCTGTCGCAGTGGAACATCGACGTCTGGGGCACGGTCGAAGATCCGGTCTATCCCTATCGCGGCCCACAGCAGACCTCGGGGATTACCGAGTATCGCGACGGCGCATTCCGCAAGGATTATGCCGCCTTCGGCACCTCCTTCATGAACAACGGCTGGAGCGGAAATTCGGACGCGACGAAACTGTCGCAAAGCCTCATCAAGCAGGGTCTGCGTGGCGCAGCACTGGTCACGGCGCTCAATGCGCAGATCGGGAAACATGTCCGGCTCAATTCCTCGGCTGAGACGCTGGGCGTACCGGACAACCGCATCACCCTTTCTGACAGCCGCGACAGCGCAGGCATTCCGAAACCGCGCATCACGTTCAGCGTCGATGAATACACCCGAAAAGGGATCGAGACGGCAGAGGCCGTCAATCGCGAGGTACTGACCCGGATGGGCGCGCGCGATGTGCAGGTCAACGCCCCCTATCTGTCCAACGCGATCATCGGCGGCACGACACGCATGGGGACCGATCCCGCAACCTCGGTCGTGGATCAGAGCCTGCGCAGTCACGAGCATGACAACCTTTATATCCTGGGCACCAGCACGCATGTCAGCTGCCCGGTGAATGCGCCCTCGCTGACCATCGCGGCAATGGCGATCCGCTTGGCAGACCACCTGAACGCGAACGGGCATGACTAGGCCGTACTTCGTTCTTATCGCGCTTCTGATCCTGCTCGGAAACGGTCTGCGATCCGTTATCGCCTCGTCGATTTTCATGTCCGAGGCGAGCTTCGCGAGCTTCCTGTCGATCACCGTGGAGGCCACGGCGGCAGTGACCGAATTGCTGATGGGGGCTGTGCTGGTTTCGCTGCTGCTGGCGCCATGGCTGATGCACCGGGCCCCGGCCATGCATATCGCGCTTGCCATGACCGGTCTTGCCGCGCTGGCATCCTTCGGCATTGCGGCAATTTTCCAGATCAGCCCCCCGGTCGATCTGCGGATCGCGGGCGTTATGGTCCTGTTCCCGCTGCTGGGCTTTGCCCTCGCGACACTGGCCCCGATTTCACAAGGATGGACGGGATTGGGCAGCGTCGCGCAAAGCAAGACCCTGCTTGGCATGTGGTCACTGGCGATGCCGCTGGCCTTCCTCATCACGCCACAGTTGGTGCGGGTGGTCGCCCCACGCTTCGGGCTGGACACCTTCTTTGCCGGTTTCGCGCTGGTCGTCCTGGCGATGATGCCCTTGCTCTGGCGATGGCGCGGCGGGCTTGACCGCAGCGAGACACAGCCCGGGCAGGTTCTTGGCGGTCGGATTCTTCTCGCGGTCTTGGGGGCTGTTCTTGCTTTCCAGGCGGTGACGATCACGGTGTCGCTTGACGGATTGAAAAGCCCGGCCGCCCCTCTCCTGTGCGGTGTATTTCTGCTGAGTTGCTGGCTACTCTGGTGGGCGAAAGGTGCGCGACTGAGGCGGTGCGGCAACCTCGCGACCCCTGCCCTTTTTCTGTCGCTGTTTCTGCTGAACGTCGCCACGACCGGTTTCTTCGACACCTCCTTTCTGGTGCGGCATTCCTGCTCGAACACACTCATTGCGGATCGGGCGACGCTGGCAGCGCTGGCACAGGTTGCGGCGGCAACTCTCACCACGGCCCTTCTGGTGCGCTTTGCGATCCAGCGAGCCTTGATCGCGACCGGCCTTCTGGTCACGGCTTTGGGCCTCGCCGGATACCTGGCATATCCCGGCGCGATCCTGCTTCCGGTCTTGCCGATGTCCGAGAACGCCTGGTTCATCGTCACCCGAATGCTGACCGGCTTCGGCACGGCACTTGCGACCACGGCCATAATTTTCGCGCTGACGGCAGGCGACGAGGCCGGCCGGGGGGCAGCGCCGTTCGTGGCCTTCGTGATCATCATAGGCACCGAATTCGGGCTCGAGAGTTTCGAGGTGGCAAGCCAGGCGACCATGCTGATCAGCGACAGCACCGTCCCGCCCTATGGCGCGATCTTCGCCGCTCAGGTTGTGGTGGCGCTGCTGGCCCTTGCTCCGCTGGCATACCTCAGCAAAAAAACCGCAGACCAGTCGCAGGCGCCGCAGCCTGGACGCGCCTGAGAGGACGGCCCTGACGATGCCGGTTGGTCTGCCCCCGCTGAAGTGGTCCACCAACTGGGATAGATTTATCCCGATGTCAGGAGGACCAGGAGATGGCAGGAAAACGAGACAAGTCCGAAGAGATTGTGCTAAAACTGCGGCAGGGTGAAGTGCTGCAGGGACAAGGAAGCTCGATCGCGGATGCCGTTCGCCAGATCGGGGTAACGCAGCAGACTTACTATCGATGGCGCAAGGAATACGGTGGCATGAGCCGGGACCAGCTCAAACGGCTGAAGCAGCTCGAGACAGAGAATACCAGGCTCGGGCGTGCATTTTTAGATCTGTCGCGGGACAAGATGATCCTGACCGCTGCCGCCCGGGGAAACTACTGAGCCCCGCCCGCCGCCGTCGATGTATCGAGCATGTGCGGCATACCCTTGGCGTATCTGAGCTCCGGGCCTGCCGTACACTGGGACAGCATCGCTCTACACAGCGCAAGATGCCCATCGGTCTGCCAGACGAAGAACGGCTGACCGAGGACATCATCGCGTTGACGCGAAAGTTCCGGCGCTATGGATATCGCATGATCACCAGGATGCTGAACAACAGCGGCTGGCATGTGAACCACAAGCGCTTAGAGCGCATCTGGCGGCAGGCGGGACTTAAAGTCCCAATAAAACAACCAAAGAAGGGCCGTCTCTGGCTGAATGACGGGTCGTTTGTCCGGCTCAGGCCGGAACGCCCGAACCACGTCTGGTCCTATGACTTCGTTCCGGACCGGACCCACGACGGGCGCGTCTATCGCACCCTCGACATCACCGATGAGTTCACGAAGGAGGCGCTGGTGATCCGTATCAAACGCAAGCTCAATTCTGTCGATTTGGTCTACGCCTTGACCGACCTGTTCATCCTGCGCAGGCGGCCATAACCTCTCAGCGGCCATTCTTCCCGACGTGCTACGGCCCGGAATACATCAGCACCACCCTCATGGAATGGGCTGAGAAAAGGGGCATCGCCCTGACCTACATCCAACCCGGCAAG
>CAYMGL010000104.1:0-8581 GCA_964389945.1 uncultured Actinomycetota bacterium | reverse complement strand
CAACCCGATCATCAACGCGCCGGAGGTCGGCATCCTCGGCATCGGGTTCGCCCGCGAGAAGCCGTGGGTCGTGGACGGTGAGATCCGGGTCCGCCGCATCGCGCGGTTCCAGCTGGCCTTCGACCACCGTGTCTGCGACGGCGGCGAGGCCGGACGCTTCGTCACCTACGTCGCTGAGCTCTGCGAGAACCCGGCACGCATCCTCCTGCACGCCTGACGCGACGGCTCCCACCCGAGAGGCTCCCATGGGCGACGCCGTCAGCCAGCACCGCCGGGCGTCGGACCGCGTACCGACGCGGGCGTCCAAGCGCGCGCTGTTCGCGGTGAGCCGTGGCATCGAGGGCTACGCGGCCGCCCTGCTCGACAGTGGGCAGGACGTGCTGCTGGTCGGACTGTTCCAGGACGCCACCTACTACGGGCACAGCAGTGGGCTGTACGAGTCGCTGGCCGGCGCTGGTGCGGACGTGGTCGTGGGCTATGCCGGTCCACGGCTGGACGCTCGCGGCGTGCGGACGATGCTGCTGCCGGAGGGCCATGTACTCGTCGACGAGTGGACGGTGCTGCTCGCGTGCCGACGGGCGTGCGCCGCCCTCGTCGCCGACGACCTGTTCGAGAGCGGCAGCGGCCGGTCAGCGGAGGACGCCCGCATGTTCGCCTCCGCGGTCAGCACGGAGCCCGCGACGCTCAGGACGCACCTGCACCGCGTGCTGGCGTCCGGCCGCGACCTCCTCGACGAGCCTGTCGCAACCCGGCTGGCGCGGTGGGCCGATCTCGCCGGTGCCGAGGGTGACCCCGTCGACAGCGCCGCTGGCGCCCACCTCCAGCAGGCATGGGAACGGGTCACCGACACCATCGACCGGCTCCAGGAGGTGGAACGCGTCGCGATGACCGATCCGCTGACCGGGGCGATGAACCGCCGCTTCCTCGAGCGGTACCTGCACCGGCTGGGCCCACGGTCGCCCGCACTCACGGCGGTCGCGTTCGACTTCGACGACTTCAAGCACCTGAACGACACGTACGGCCACGCCGTCGGTGACGAGGCGCTGCGGACGTTCGTGGAGGTCGTTCGTGCCCACGTCCGCGACACCGACGTGCTCGTGCGGCTGGGTGGGGACGAGTGGCTGCTGCTCCTGCCCGGCATCGGGCTGCAGACCGCCGTCGACCGGGTCGAGCGGATCATCGCGGCGGCAGCACAGCGAGAGCTCTCCGCTGCGGGGGCACGCATCCGCAGCTCCGCGGGCGTGGGACGCTTCCCGGCGTCGGGCCTGGACCTCGAGCGCGTCGACGAAGCGCTCTACCGGGCCAAGGAGTCCGGCCAGCGCGTCGAGGTCGTCACCGAGACCTGAGTGTCGGCGTCAGTCGTCGCCGGCGACGCGGAGCAGGACCTTGCCGCGCGTGCGGTTCGTGGCGAGGTGGTCGATCGCCGCCGGGAGCTCGCTGAGGGCGAACTCGCGCTCGACGTGGGGGAGCACGGTCCCGTCCGCCACGTGCGCCGCGAGGGTGGCGAGGTCCTCGCTCGTCTCCCGCGCCGTGAACTGCACGGCCTTCACCGACGAGAACAGGCACGAGGCGACGGCCCGGGCGATGTAGCCCATCGGGCCCCAGACGGTGCTCGCCATGGGCCCGTTCACGATGACCCACCGGCCGCCGTCGACGAGGACACCACGGTTGACCGCGGGGGCGTGGTTGCCGTGGTTGTCGAACAGCACGTCCCACTGCTCGCCGAGGTCGGCGTAGTCGGTCGTGGTGTAGTCGATGACCTCGTCGGCGCCGAGGTCCCGGACGAGCTGGAGGTTCCGCGTCGAGCAGACCCCGGTCACGTGCGCCCCCATGGCCCGGGCCAGCTGCACCGCGAGGTGGCCGACACCACCGCTCGCCCCGTTGACCAGTACGCGGCTGCCGTCGCCGACCCGGCCCAGTCGCAGCCCCTGGAGCGCGGTCGCGCCGGCGACGGGAAGGGCGGCCGCCTGCGCGAGCCCGACACCGTCCGGGACGCGGGCGGCGCTCGCGACGCGCAGTGTCGCGAGCTCGGCGTAGCCGTTGCCGCTGCTCCCGAAGACGCGGTCGCCCACCGCGTGGTCGGTGACGTCGGGGCCGACTGCGTCGACGATGCCGGCGACGTCGATCCCGAGCCGCGGGTCCTTCGGGCGGCGGAGGCCGTCGACGAGCTGGATCATGCGGGGCATGCCGAGCAGGTGGTAGCGGTCGGCCGGGTTGATGCTCGCGGCGTGGACGCGGATGCGCACCTCGCCGGGGCCGGGGTCGGGGACCACGCGCTGCTCCAGCGTCAGCACCTCGGGTCCGCCGTACTCGTGGCGGGCCCAGCCCTGCATCGTGGCCACGCCGGCTGAGGTGGGCATCGTCCGGCCTCCTGGGTCGGGGGAGTACGTACACCGTACGTCCTTGCGACGTACACCGTACGCCGTACGCTGTACGTCGTCAACACCAGTCCGTGCCCGAGGTGCGCCGTGCCCGACGACCCGCGCCCGACGCTCTCGCGCGACGTCGTGGTCGCGGCTGCCGCGGACATCGCCGACAGCGACGGGCTGGCCGCCGTGTCGATGCGGCGCGTCGCTGACGCCCTGGACGCCGGCACGATGTCGCTCTACAACCACGTGGCCGACAAGGAGGACCTGCTCGCCGGCATGCTCGAGCACGTGCTGGCGGAGCGGTCACCGGCCTTCGACGGGGTCCCCGCGGACGCGTGGCGTGCACGGCTGCGGGCGATCGCGCTCGACCTGCTGCGGGTCCTCGGCGACCACCCCTGGGCGAGCGACCTGTGGAACACGGCCTTCCCGGGCCCGACGCGCACGGCGCTGATGGAGCACGTCCTGGCGACGCTGCGCAACGGTGGCTTCTCGCCACGGATGGCCCATCACGGGCTCCACGCCTTCGACCTCTACGTCGTCGGCTACGCCCACCAGGAGGCCAACTTCACGATCGGGTTGGCGGACCCGGAGGCCACCATGCAGGCCTTCCTCGACCAGACCCCGGTGGAGACGTTCCCGTACACGGTCGAGCACGTGCACCTGCACGCCGAGGACGCCGTCCCCGACGACGACTTCACGTTCATGCTGGACCTGCTGCTCGATGGCATCGAACGCCACCACGGCGAGGCATGAGCGTGGAGAGCGAGCTGCGGTTGACCGACGAGGAGCGCGCACTGCTCGACGGTGCGCGTGGGTCGGCCGCCGCCCTGGCGATGCGGATGGTGGTCGCCCTGGCCCGGATGGTGGGTGCGTCGCGGCTGCTCGAGGTGACCCGTGCCCACATCGACAGCTGCCTCTTCCACGGCCAGGCCGGGCTCGACTTCGCGCAGCACCTCGCCGACGCGGGTGGGGAGGTGGTCGTGCCGACCACGCTCAACGTCAGCTCGCTCGACCTCCGGCACCCCGCACTCGTGCGACTCGACGGGCAGGACCGGACCGACGCCCGAGCGCTGATGGACGCCTACGAGCGGCTGGGGTGCCGGCCGACGTGGACGTGCGCGCCCTACCAGCTGCAGGACCGACCGGGACTCGGTGAGCACGTCGCCTGGGCCGAGTCGAACGCCATCGTGTTCGCGAACTCGGTGCTCGGGGCCCGGACCGAGCGGTACGGCGACTTCATCGACATCTGCGCCGCGTTGACCGGCCGTGTCCCCGACCACGGGCTGCACCGCGACGACGCGCGACGGGCGGAGGTCGTCTTCGACTGCAGCGACCTCGGCCACGACCTGCTCGCCGAACCGGTCGTCTTCCCCCTGGTCGGCCATGTCGTCGGCGCGGTGACCGGCGACGCGGTCCCCGTCGTCGTCGGGCTCCCACCGGCCACGGAGGACGACGGCAAGGCGCTCGGCGCCGCCGCGGCCTCGTCCGGCGGGGTCGCGATGTTCCACGCCGTCGGCAGCACGCCGGAGGCCCCCACGTTGGACGCGGCGCTGCACGGGGAGCCACCGCTGCGGACCGTCGCGGTGACCGCCGCCATGCTCCGCAACGCCCGGGCGCAGCTGACGACGAGCGACACGACGGAGCTCGCGGGTGTCGCAGTCGGGACGCCGCACTTCTCGCTCGCCGAGTTCGACCGGCTGCGCCGGCTGCTCGCCGCCGCCGGCCGTTCGGCGCAGGTGCCGTTCCACGTCAACACGGGTCGCGACGTGTGGGACCAGGTGGTCGACCACGGGTGGGCGCACGACCTCGAGGCAGCCGGTGTCACGGTCGTCGTGGACACGTGCACCTACATCACGCCCGTGCTGGACGCGACGCGTCCGGGCGTCGTGCTGACCGACTCGGCGAAGTGGGCCTACTACGCGCCGGGGAACATCGGCGTCGAGGCGCGCTTCGCGTCGCTGGCGGCCTGCGTCGACAGCGCCGTCGCGGGACGCGTCCAGCCGGACCCGGTCCTCGACGGGCTCGCCGGGACGGACACGCCGTGAGCCCGACGCTCGTCGCGCGCACGCTGACCCCCGGCACGGGCACCGGCCGCGTCCTGGTGCTCGCCGAACCGCTGAGCTTCTGGGGCGGGTTCGACGCGCACGACGGCCGCGTCATCGACCGCAACCACCCGCAGTACGGCACCGTCCTGACCGGCCGGGTCGTGGCGATGGCAGCCGGGCGGGGCTCGTCGAGCGCCTCGAGCGTGCTCGCCGAGGCGATCCGCCTCGGCACCGCGCCCGCCGCGATCGTCCTCGGTCGCCCCGATGCGATCGTGGCACTCGGTGCGCTCGCGGCCGCCGAGGTCTACGGCACGCGGATGCCGATCGTCGCGAGCGCCGCATGGGCGGAGCTGGTCGACGGCACGGTCGTGACCGTGCGCGCCGGCGAGCCGGGCAGCACGGCGTCGATCGAGGGCTGAGGCAACCGCGGCACGGCTCGTCCGCGGGCCGCGCTCGGGCTGCCGGCCAGCGCGCACGGGCCGTACCGTGCCGGACCAGTCGACACCGCCTGTACGGGGAGCCTGCCGTGTCCGAAGCCATCGACAGCACCGAGCGTGCACAGGTGCACGACGTCGTCGTGATCGGTGGCGGCCCCGGCGGCTACGGCGTCGCGTTCCGCGCGCACGCCCGTGGGCTGGACGTCGCGATGGTCGAGGCCGATGCGATGGGCGGCACCTGCCTCAACCGCGGCTGCATCCCGAGCAAGTCGATCCTGCACGTCGCCGGCGTGCTCGAGGAGGTCAAGCGGGCCGGGTCGTTCGGGCTCGACGTGACGTTCAACGGCATCGACGGCGAGGCGCTCGACCAGTTCCGCGACCAGGTCATGGGCCAGCTGCGCACCGGCCTCACGGCACTCGCGAAGCAGCGCACGACGTACGTCGAGGGCTACGGCCGGCTCACGCACGCCAGCGGTGACGTCAAGGAGGTGGAGGTCGAGCTCAGCGACGGTGGGACCCGGACGCTCCGCGGCCGCCACGTCGTGCTCGCGACGGGTTCGACACCGCGCGTCCCCGGTGGGTGGGAGGTCGACGGCGAGGTCGTCCAGACCTCCGACCAGGCGCTGTGGTTCACCGAGGCGCCCGCGAGGGCCGTGATCATCGGCGCCGGCGCCATCGGCATGGAGTTCGCCTCGATGTGGGAGCCGATGGGCACCGAGGTGACTGTCGTCGAGGCCCTCGACCGCGTCCTGCCGCTCGAGGACGCAGACGCGTCGAGGGCGGTGGCGCGGTCGTACAAGAAGCGCAAGATCGACGTGCGCACGAGCACCAAGGTGATCGGCGTCAAGCGCGACGGCGACGCGGGCCGCGTGGTCGTCGAGCGCAACGGTGACGTCGAGGAGCTGACCGCGGACGTGGTGCTCGTCGCGATCGGTCGTGGCCCCCGCACCGAGGACACCGGTGCTGCCGAGGCCGGCGTGCTCGACGAGCGCGGCTTCGTCCAGACCGACGACCTCGGGCAGACCAAGGTCGAGGGCGTGTGGGCGGTCGGCGACGTCCGCCCCACGCTGGCGCTGGCGCATGCGGCGTTCGCCGAGGGCTTCGTCGTGGCCGATGCGATCGCCGGGCTCGACCCGTCGCCGGTCGACCACGTCCAGACCCCGCGCGTGACCTACTGCCACCCCGAGGTGGCGTCGGTCGGGCTGACCGAGGCCGAGGCCAGGGACGCGCACGGCGACGTGGTGACGACGAAGTACTCGCTGAAGGCCAACGCCAAGGGGATCATCCACGGCAGCGACGGCTTCGTGAAGGTCATCGCGGCGAAGGTCGACGAGTCGCCGGCGTACCCGGACGGCATCGGTCCGACCCTCGGGGTCCACGTCGTGGGCCCGATGGCGACCGACATCATCGGTGAGGCGGCGCTCGCCACGTCGTGGGAGGCACTGCCCAGCGAGGTCGCCGCGATCACGCACGCGCACCCGAGCCTGTACGAGGCGATGGGTGAGGCCTTCCAGGCGATCGCCGGCGTTCCCTTCCACGGGCATTGAGCACCCCAGGCGCGGTCGGGGCCGCGCCGCCGTGGCGGTTCGGCGTGGTCGCCGCCGCTGGCGCGGTCGGGACGAGCTCGGTCGCACCGGCACTCAACGACATCGCCCGGGCGCTCTCGCTCGGTGAGGCGGCCACGGCGGGTGTCCTGAGCGCCTACGTCGTGCCGTACGCGGCGGCGACGATCGTGGCCGGGCAGCTCTGCGACGCGCGGGGCCCGCGACGCGTGCTGCGGGTCGCGCTGGCGCTCGCCGTCGTCGGCGCCGTCGTCGCCGCGACCGCCGGCGGCGCGACGCAGCTGCTGCTCGGCCGGGTCGTGCAGGGGCTCGGTGCCGGGGCGGTGACGATGGGCGCCTACGACGTGGCCCGGCGCCTGCAGGACGGCATCGCCAGGACCGCCGCGGTCCTGACGCTCGGCGCATCCGTCGGTCCGTTGGCGGGCGGGCTCGCGACCGATCTCGTCGGGTGGCAGCTGGCGGTGCTGCTCCCGGGGCTGCTGCACGCCACGGGGTTGGTGCTGCTGCCGACCCCGGACACCGGCGGGGCCGAGCACCTCGGGGTGGACACCACGGGCATGGTGCTGACCGGCGTCGGGGCCGCGACCGGGGCGAGCGGGCTGCAGCTCGCGTCGGCGCTCCCCGGCGTCGCGGCAGGCCTCGGGGCTGTCGCCGTCCTCGCCTTCGGGGCGGCAGGGCTGCGGTCGGTCCGTGCGAACGGTCGTGTGCCGCCGGCCCCCGTGCTCGTCGAGCCGGGCCTCCGGCTGCGGGGCGCGCTGGCCGCCTCCATCGCCGGGACGTACTTCGCCTCGCTCGTGCTGGTCCCCGTGGGCCTCGGCCGGGACGGCTTCTCCGCCATCGGGATCGGGCTGCTCCTGCTGCCGCCCGCGGTCTCGGGGGCCGTGTTCGCGCGCCGGTCCGACGCCGTGGCGCGGCGCCTCGGCGCGGCCACGGACGCCGTGGCCGCGGTGGTGACACTGCTCGTCCTGGTCGTGATCCTCACCGCACCACCCGTGGCCGGCGCCCTCGCCGTGATCGGTCTGGCTGCCGCGTACGGGATCGTCCAGCCGCGCCTGCTCGCGGCCGTGGCGGACCGGGTGGACGACGGCCCGGCGACGGCCATCGGGACCGCCAACCTGGTGCTGCTGCTGGGGGGCGGGATCGGCTCGGCCATGGTCGGGGGGCTCGGCCTGCAGCGTGGCGGCGTGCTGCTCGCCCTGCTGGTCGGGTGCGTCGTGGTGGCGGTGTCCCGCGAGGCACGCACGCAGGACCGGTTGCGATCGAAACCCTAGTGGTTTAAATTGGAACGGTATCGACGAGGAGAGCCGTCCGTGAAGCTCAACCAGTCGCCGGACCAGGGCGCTGCGGATCGTTCGTCGGCCCGGGCCGACGGCGAGAAGGAGTCCTACATCGAGGACAGTTTCGACCGCGACACCGACTACATCACGGACCGCATCGTGGCCGATCCCTCCTCGGCCACCCCGAAGGACGGTGGCGAGCTGTGGCCGGTCGAGGCCGGGCGGTACCGGCTGGCCGTCGCACGCGCGTGCCCGTGGGCCAACCGGGCGGTGGTCGTGCGTCGACTCCTCGGGCTCGAGGACGCGATCTCGCTGGCCATCGCGGGTCCCGTCCACGACTGGCGGAGCTGGACCTTCGACCTCGACCCGGACGGGCGCGACCCGGTGCTCGGCATCGAGCGGCTGCGGGAGGCATACCTCGCCCGGTTCCCGGAGTACCCGAAGGGCATCACCGTCCCGGCGATGGTCGACGTCGGGACCGGGCAGGTCGTCTCCAACGACTTCTGGTCCATGACCGAGGACTTCGCCACCGAGTGGACGGCCCACCACCGCGAAGGCGCACCCGACCTCTACCCCGAGCACCTGCGCGACGAGATCGACGAGGTGTCGATGTCGTTCTACGAGGACGTCAACAACGGCGTCTACAAGTCCGGGTTCGCCGGGAGCCAGGCCGCCCACCAGCAGGCCTACGAGGCGCTGTTTTCCCGGCTGGACCAGCTGGAGGAGCACCTCGCCGACCGGCGCTACCTGGTCGGTGACCACATCACGCTGGCCGACGTCCGGCTGTGGACGACGCTCGCGCGGTTCGACGCGGTCTACCACAACCACTTCAAGGTCAACCGCAACAAGCTGACCGAGATGCCGGTGCTGTGGGCCTACGCCCGCGACCTC
>CAYMGL010000103.1:0-8784 GCA_964389945.1 uncultured Actinomycetota bacterium | reverse complement strand
GTCGCCGCCGTCGAGGGCTACGCGGTCGGTGGCGGCGCCGAGCTCGCTGCGGCCTGCGACCTGCTGGTCGTGGCCGAGTCAGCCGTCCTGCGGTTCCCGGGCGCCGTGATGGGGATCCCCGTCGGCGTCGCCCGCACGGTCGGTCGGGTCGGGATCTCGACCGCGCGCGACTGGGTCCTCTCCGGTCGTGAGGTCGGTGCGGACGAGCTCGCCCGGACCGGGTTCGCGCAGCGGCTCGTCGACGACGGGGCCGCGGTCGAGGCAGGGCTGACGTGGCTCGAGCAGGTCGCGACGAACGACCCGGCCACGGTCGCGCTGCTCAAGCGGCAGTTCCTCGACCTCGGTGGGGTGCGCGACCGCAGTGCACGCGAGAACGACGCCATCCGCGCCCAGGCGCAGACCGGTCGCCTGCCGTCGTACGAGGACGACCTGCCGCGCACGGTGCGCCCCCGCCGCACCTGACGGGCGGTTCCTCGGTCCGGAGCGGCTGCAGTGGTCACGTAACTGTCCCGTTACCTAGACTCCCGCGCGGCGCGGTCGTCCGCGTGTCCACGTCCAGCGGTGGCAGGAGCAACGGTGTCGGAGGGCCAGCCACCCCAGTCCGTGCCTGCCGCCGTCCGACAGGAGCCGGAGACCGGGGCGGCCCGGATCCTGCGCGCGCTGCTCGTCCTCGCGCTGCTCTACCTCTTCCTCGCCGGCGTCGGCCTGCTCGGTGAAGGCATCGAGGCGATGGGAGAGGAGTTCCAGGAGGGGCTCTTCGCCAGCGTCGCCAACCCCCTGTCCGGTCTCTTCGTGGGGATCCTGGCAACGGTGCTCGCCCAGTCGTCCTCGGTCACCACGTCCACGATCGTCGGCCTCGTCGGCACTGGCCTGCTGAGCGTCGAGGCCGCCGTCCCGATGATCATGGGCGCCAACCTCGGGACGACGACGACCAACACCCTGGCGTCACTCGGCCACGTCCGTCGCCCCAACGAGTTCCGGCCCGCCTTCGCGGCGGCGACGGTCCACGACCTGTTCAACATCCTCGCCGTGGCGGTCCTGCTGCCGCTGGAGCTGCTGACCGGTGCCCTGTCCGACCTCGCGAGGGCGCTGACGTCGGTGTTGATCGGGACCGGCGGCGCGGACTACGAGAGTCCGCTCAAGGAGGCGGTCGGCCTGCCCGTCGACCTCGCGACGGACGCACTGGCCGCGCTGGGGCTGTCCGGCAACCTGCTCGGGCTGGCGATGGTCGCCCTCGGGCTCGGCGCGATCTTCGTGGCGCTGGGCTACATCACCCGCAACATGCGCGTGCTGATCGCGAGCCGACTCGAGGCCTCGATCAACGCGATGCTGGGCAGCGGTGGCGGTTCCACGGCCATCCTCCTCGGCATGGTGATCACCCTCGCCGTGCAGTCGTCGAGCATCACGACCTCGATCATGATCCCGCTGGCGGCCGCGGGCGTCGTGTCGCTGCGCAACATCTACCCCGTCACGCTCGGCGCGAACGTCGGCACGACGATGAGCGCCCTGCTCGCGTCGCTCGCCAGCGACCGCCCCGAGGCGTTGACGGTGGCGTTGGTCCACACCATCTTCAACGTGGCCGGCATCCTGCTGTTCTACCCGGTCCCGCGACTCCGTGAACTGCCGATCCGTGGCGCAGAGCGGCTGGCCGAGGTCGCCACCCGTCGCCGCAGCGCCGTCGTGGCCTACGTCCTCGTCCTGTTCATCATCGTCCCGGCGCTCGGCGTCCTGATCCTGAGGTGACCCACCATGGTGCTCGAGTTCTTCCGTAACACCGACGACGGTCTCGACCAGGTCGAGAACGAGGTCCGGGTGATGATCGCGAGCTGCCGGCACAGCTTCGACCTGGCGATGAGCGCGCTCGTGAGCGACGCGGACATCGAGCCCGTCGCGGCCGAGGTCCGCGCCACCGACGACCGCATCAACCAGATCGAGGAGAACGTCCGCCGCGAGCTGATCGTGCACACCGCGGTCCAGGGCGGCGCCGACGTCGGGGCCGTGCTCGCACTGCTGCTGATCGTGAAGAAGCTCGAGCGCGTCGGTGACCAGTGCAAGAACATCCTGCGGCTCGCCGAGGAGGGGATCCGCTTCAGCAGGGCTGACGACTACGACCAGTTCGTCTCGTACCGGACGCGCTGCTCGAAGGTCTTCTCCGACGCGCAGGAGCTGCTGGCGCAGGACGAGCCCGACACCAGCGCGCTGGTCGACGACAGCCTCGCCCTCATGGACGAGTGCGAGGAGATCGTCACCGAGCTGCTCCACAGCGACCAGCCCGGTTCGTACGCGGTCGCACGCGCGATGCTCTACCGCTACCTCAAGCGCATGGTCGCCAACGTGCTCGGCACCGTCGTCACGATGGTCGAGGGGGTCGACCGCATCGGCGACGCGGACCTCGACGAGTGACGCCGTGGGGGCAGGACCGCCCAGCGGCCTAGTCTGCCCCGGACACCCACCGACCCGAGGCCGACGCATGCCGTCCCCCGACCGCCCCGATCGCAACCTCGCCATGGAGATGGTGCGGACCACCGAGGCGGCGGCGATGGCCGCGGCGAAGTGGCAGGGCCGCGGCGACAAGGAGTCCGGCGACCAGGCCGCGGTCGACGCGATGCGTCGGATGCTGTCCACCGTCGAGATCGACGGCGTCGTCGTCATCGGGGAGGGGGAGAAGGACGAGGCCCCGATGCTCTTCAACGGCGAGACCGTGGGCACCGGGCACCCACCGGCCGTCGACATCGCGGTCGACCCGGTCGACGGCACCCGCCTGCTGAGCGAGGGGCGGCCCGGCTCGCTGGCCGTGATCGCCGCGGCGGCCCGCGGTGCGATGTTCGACCCCGGCCCGTGCGTCTACATGGAGAAGATGATCGTCGGGCCGCAGGCCGCAGGGATGATCGACCTCGACGCGCCGCTCGACCGCAACCTCGACCGCATCGCACGTGCGGTGGGGAAGTCGATCAGCGAGGTCACGGTCGTGATGCTCGACCGCCCGCGGCACGAGGACGCCAAGCGTGAGATCCGCGACGCCGGCGCGCGGCTCCAGCTGATCCGGGACGGGGACGTGGCCGCCGGCGTGCTCGCTGCCTGGGTCGAGCGGCCCGGTGTCGACCTCCTGTACGGCATCGGGGGCACGCCGGAGGGCGTGTCCACCGCCTGTGCCGTCAAGTCGCTGCGTGGCGAGATCCTCGGGCGGCTGTGGCCGCGCGACGACAAGGAGCGCCAGCTGGCCATCGACGCCGGCTACGACCTCGACCAGGTGCTCACGACCGACGACCTGGTGACGACCGAGGACTGCTTCTTCGCGGCGACCGGCATCACGAGCGGCCAGCTGGTCGACGGGGTGACCTACGACAAGCACGGCGCGATCACCGAGTCGCTGGTCATGCGGGCGAAGTCGGGCACGGTGCGCACGATCCGGGCCCGGCACCGCATCGCCAAGATGCGCGAGTACACGGCCTAGGCACCGCCCAGCACGCTCCTGCGGCCGTCGTCCCAGGATGGTGAAGCCCCGTTCAGGTGGCGTTCACCTTCCTGACGGCTGGCATTTCCGGCGTCTCCTTACGGTCCCGCAACGACACGGGCACCGGCACGCGAACGTGCCGCACATCTCCCCGCCCGCGTCGTCACCTCCCACCTGACCAGGAGACGCACGTGAAGATCCGCACCCGCTCGACGCGCATGGTCGCGTCGGCCATGGCCGTCGCCGTGCTGGCCACCGCCTGCGCCAGCGACGACACCGCTGACGACGGCACGACCGAGGACGCGGGGGACGAGGCCGCCGGCGACCTCTCGGGTGAGGTGGTGGCCGCTGGCTCGTCCACCGTGCTGCCCGTGGCCGAGTACGTCCTCGAGCTCTACCGCGGCGAGGCACCCGACGTGGACGCCTCCTACACCTCGATCGGGTCGGGCGGTGGCTTCGAGCGCCTCTGCACCGAGGGCGACGTCGACCTCTCCGGCGCGTCGCGCGGCATCAAGGACGAGGAGGCGCAGGCCTGCGCCGACAACGGCATCGACATCGTCGAGCTGCAGTTCGGCATCGACGCCCTGACGATGGTCACCTCGCCCGAGACGGACTACGTCGAGTGCCTCACCACCGACCAGATCGTCGGGATCTTCGGCCCCGACGGCGCCGCGACCTGGGACGAGGTCGTGGACGGCGCCCCGGCTGAGGAGATCGACATCTTCGCGCCCGACACCGACTCCGGCACCTACGGCTTCATGGTCGAGGACGTCATGGGGCTCGAGGAGTCGCGCCAGGACTACAGCGCCTCGGCCGACGACAACGTCATCGTCCAGGGCATCGAGTCCGGTGCCGGCACCTGGGGCTTCTTCGGCCTGGCGTACTTCACCAACAACGCACAGGACCTGAAGGCGCTCCAGCACGAGAACGCCGACGGTGAGTGCGTGGCCCCGTCGGTGGAGACCGCCGAGGACGGCTCGTACGAGCTGGTCCGTCCCCTGTTCATCTACGTCCGCACCGACGCGCTGGCCGAGAAGCCGCAGGTCGCCGACTTCGTGGACTTCTTCCTCGACACCGCCCCCGAGGGCGTCGACTTCGTCGGCTACGTCAACTCGCCCGACCGCCTGCAGGCGTCGAAGGACGCCGTCGCCGACCTGGCCGGCTGACGTCACCTTCCCGTAACCCGGCGTTCGGCGCCGTGTCACCGCCGCGTGCATCTCCCGCTGCACGCGGCGGTTTCACTTCCACGCGACGTCCCTCCCACGTCGAGGACCCTCCATGGCAGCCCAGCTGCACAATGCAGCCGACAACCCGCTCGCGCCGCGCTCGCGCCGCCTCGGGGAGAAGGCGATCGTCGCGACGTTGTTCGCGTGCGGTGCGGTCTCGGTCATCACGACCGTCGCGATCGTGCTCGTGCTGGCCAACGAGACGATCCCGTTCTTCCAGGACGTGTCGTGGCGCCGGTTCTTCCTGGACACCGTGTGGCAGCCCTTCGGCAGCGACCTCGAGACGATCCGGCTCGGCATCTGGCCGCTGCTCACCGGCACGCTCCACGTGACCGTGATCGGCCTCGCGGTGGCCGTGCCCCTCGGGCTCGCCGCGGCGACCTACCTGTCGGAGTACGCCACCCCCCGCGTGCGGGGCACGTTGAAGCCGACGCTGGAGCTGCTCGCCGGGATCCCGACCGTGGTGCTGGGCTTCTTCGCGCTCACGACGGTGACCCCCTTCTTCCGCAACGTGCTCGGCTTCGAGGGGATCGACTTCTTCAACGCCTTCTCGGGTGGGCTCGTGGTCGGGATCATGCTGATCCCGACCGTCGCCTCGGTGTCGGAGGACGCGATGTCGGCCGTCCCGAACGCGTTGCGTGAGGCCGGGTACGGCCTGGGCGCCTCGCAGTCGCGGGTCGCCCTGCGGGTCGTGTTCCCGGCGGCACTGTCCGGCATCGTCGCCGCGGTCATCCTGGCGATGGCCCGTGCCGTCGGCGAGACGATGATCGTCGCCATCGCCGTCGGGTCGAGTCCGACGATCACGCTGAACCCGTTCGAGCAGAACCAGACGATGACGGGCTACATCGCACAGGCCGTCGGCGGTGAGGCCTCCCGTGGGTCGTTCCAGTACGAGGCCCTGTTCGCCGTCGGGACGACCCTGTTCGTGCTGACGCTCGCGCTGAACCTCATCGCCGCGGCCGTCGTGCGCCGCTACCGGCAGGAGTACTGATGGCCACCACGACCACGACCACGGCACCGGCCGCCGAGGCGGTCAACTTCGAGCAGCCGCGCGCCCGAGCTCGCCGCGAGCGTCGGATCCGGCGTGGGCTGCAGGCAGCGACGCTGGTCGGTGTCGTCGTGCTCGCCGTCCTGCTCGTGCGCGTGCTCATGGACGGCCTGACCTACCTCGACTGGGGCTTCCTGACCAGCCTCCCGTCGCGCATCAACCCTGCCGAGGCCGGCGTCTCGCCGGGGCTGACGGGCACGCTCTCCCTCATGCTGATCGTCGCCGTCGGGTCGTTCCCGCTGGGCATCGGTGCCGCGCTGTACCTCGAGGAGTTCGCACCGAAGAACCGACTGACCAACCTCATCGAGACGAACATCGCCAACCTCGCTGGCGTGCCCTCGGTGGTCTACGGGCTCCTCGGCGCGGGCCTCTTCGTCGGGATCATGGACCTCGGGCGCTCCCTGCTGGCGGGCGGCCTGACCCTGATCCTGCTGATCCTGCCGGTGATCATCGTCACGAGCCGCGAGGCCATCAAGGCGGTGCCCAACGAGCTGCGCGAGGGCGGTCTCGGACTCGGCGCGACCCGGTGGCAGACCACGTACAAGCTGCTCCTGCCGCAGGCGCTGCCCGGCATGATCACCGGCGCGATCCTGGGCCTCTCCCGCGCGATCGGCGAAGCGGCGCCCATCCTGGTCGTCGGCGCGACCTCGGCGCGGTTCCGCAACTCCTCGCCGTTCGACCTGTTCGAGCAGTTCAGCGCCCTGCCGATCAACATCTACAACTACACGTTCGACCCCGACCCGACGTTCCAGTCCATCGCAGCGAGCGCGATCATCGTGCTGCTCGGTGCCCTGCTGCTGATGAACGGGCTCGCCATCTGGTTCCGGAACCGGGCCAGTCGGAACGTGCGATGACCCCCCAGCCCGACGAGCACGACAACGAGGTGTCCGACGTGGACCAGTCCCTGACCATGCCTGCGCCCGGAACGGAGACGGATCCGGCGGTCGCGACCGACACGATCGCGGACCCGGTCTTCGAGCTGCGCGACGTCAACGTCTACTACGGCGACTTCCTCGCCGTGCGTGACGTCAACCTGCGCATCCCGAGCAACGAGATCACCGCGCTCATCGGCCCCTCCGGGTGCGGCAAGTCGACGCTGCTGCGCACCATGAACCGGATGCACGACCTCACGCACGGGGCCCGCGTCGAGGGCGAGGTGAACTACCACGGGCACAACGTCTACGGACCGGGCGTGGACCCGGTCGAGGTCCGGCGTCGCATCGGGATGGTGTTCCAGAAGCCCAACCCGTTCCCGAAGTCGATCTACGACAACGTCACGTTCGGGGCGAAGATCACCGGCTACAAGGGGGACCTGGACGAGCTCGTCGAGCGGTCGCTGCGTGGCGCCGCCCTCTGGGACGAGGTGAAGGACAAGCTCCACGAGTCCGGGCTGTCGCTGTCCGGCGGTCAGCAGCAGCGCCTCTGCATCGCGCGGGCGATCGCCACCGAGCCGGACGTGATCCTGATGGACGAGCCCTGCTCCGCGCTGGACCCGATCGCGACGCTGCGCATCGAGGAGCTCATGCGCGACCTGCGCGACGACTACTCCATCGTGATCGTCACGCACAACATGCAGCAGGCGGCGCGCGTCTCCGACCGCACCGCGTTCCTGTCGCTCGACGTCAAGGACGATGGCGTCCGGACCGGCATCGTGGTCGAGTACGACACGACCGACACCATCTTCACCGACGCCTCGGACGAGCGCACCGAGGCCTACATCACCGGCCGGTTCGGATGAGCCAGCGCCGGAGCGGGCAGGAGCCGCCGATGCAGGAAGACCACAACAAGAGCTTCCACGAACAGCTCGACGACCTCGACGAGCGGTTCACGCGCGCCGGGCTGCGGCTCGTCGAGCAGATGCCGCGGCTGGTGGACGGGTACCTGGCCGGTGAGGAGGGCGTCATCGCCGACGCGCGACGCCTCACCACCGTGCTGTCGGACGAGTGCCGCAGCATCGAGGACCGTGGGTTCGTCCTGCTCGCACGCCACCAGCCGATGGGCAGCGACCTGCGGCGTCTGGTGGCGCTCCTGCGCATGTGCGTCGACGTGGACCGGTCGGCCGTGCTGCTCCGGCACGTCTGCGAGTCGCTGCGGATGAGCGACCCGCGGCTGCTGCCGAGCACGATCGGCGAGCACCTGCGCGAGCTCGGGCACCACTCGGCCAAGGTGTTCGGGGGCGGCATGGATGCGTGGCGCACCAAGGACGCCCTCGCCGTGCACGACCTCGACGCCGCCGACGAGCAGGTCGACCGCCTGCAGCAGCTGCTGCTCGACGGGGCGGCCGCCGACGAGCGCGCCGCCGAGGACCGCCTGTCGCTCGGCCTCGTGGCGCGCTACCTCGAACGGATCGCCGACCACGGGGTCGCGATCGCCCGCGACACCTCCTTCGTCGCGACCGGCGAGCGTGTCGATCTGCCGTCGCAGGCGGCACGCTGACCCCCACGCCCAACCAGAGGAACGGACTGCCGTGCCCAAGCTCCTGCTCGTCGAGGACGAACCGGCGATCGCCGAGGGGCTCACCGTGTCGCTCGAGGCGGAGGGGTTCCAGGTCACCTGGGTCGCCGACGGCAGCGAGGCGTTGCCGTCGTTCGAGCGCGTCCGGCCGGACCTGGTGCTGCTCGACCTGATGCTGCCGGGCATGAGCGGCACCGAGATCTGCCGCCAGCTGCGCCAGCAGAGCAGCGTGCCGATCATCATGCTCACGGCGCGCGACGCCGAGGTCGACCGCGTCGTCGGGCTGGAGCTCGGGGCCGACGACTACGTGACCAAGCCCTTCTCCGCGCGCGAGCTCGTCGCCCGCATCCGGGCCGTCCTGCGCCGTGCCGCGAGCACGGGACCGCTGGACGACGAGGCGCCGGCCGAGGCGCTCGGGGTGCGGGTCGACCGGGTGCGCCACGAGGTCCGCGTCGACGGCGACCTGGTCGAGCTGCCCCCCAAGGAGTTCGACCTGCTTGCCTACCTGGTGGAGAACGCCGGCCGGGTCCTGACCCGTGGCCAGCTGATCGACGAGGTGTGGGGGAGCGACTACGTGGGTGACACCAAGACGCTGGACGTCC
>CAYMGL010000102.1:0-8802 GCA_964389945.1 uncultured Actinomycetota bacterium | reverse complement strand
GCGCCCTGCGGGTCCTCGACGACGCGGTGGCCGTGGACGTCGAACATCCCCTGCAACTGGTCGGTGTCGACCTCGTTGCGGCCACAGCCGAGCGTCACGACGGCGACGGTGGGAGCGGCGGTGCCCGACTCGGTCGGGGCAGCGTCGGTGGGGACGGTCACGCGGGGTCCAGTGGCATGGATGCGGAGGGTGCGCCGGGTGCAGGAGCGAGGCACGAGCGCACCCGCGAGGCTACGAGCAGCGACCGGCAGCGTCAGGCCACGTGCCACCGTGCGCACGTCCGGGAGGCTCAGACCTCCTCGAACCCCTCCGGCGTGAAGCGGATGTCGCGCACGTCCCCGGGCTGGCCGAACGGCCCGATGCTCTGCCCGTTGAGCAGGCCGCGGACACCGCCTGCGTTGCCCAGCCGCACCACGATGTCCTCGTCCGCCTGCAGGTCGAGCACGTCGCCCTCCTCGAACAGGCCCTCCTGCCGCGACTGGCCGTCGACGGTGACGCTGACCCACGACGAGCCCTCGAACGCGAGCGTCAGCTCGACCCCCTCGAACGTGGGCGACGGCGACGGCTCGGGCGACGGCGTCGCCGCCGCCGGGTCGTCGGCGCCCTCCTCGGGACTGGGCGAGGACACGGGGTCGGGAGCGGCGGCCGGCGTGTCGACCTCCGCCGGCTCCGGCGTGCGGGACTGGACGAGGTTGACCAGCCCGAGTGCGAGCGCGACGACGCCGAGGGCCGCACCGAAACGCAGCAGCCACGCCGGGACCTCGCTGCGTCCCTCGCCCGTCACCGGCCCGGCCGTCAGCGCCAACGGGTCCATGGCGTCGTGCTGGACGTAGCGGCGGTACTTCTCGAGCAGCGGCTCGGGGTCCAGCCCGAGCCAGACCGCGTACGACTTGAGGAAGCCCTTGGCGTACACGTCCCCGCCGAACTGCTCCCAGCGATCGCCCTCGATGGCCTCCACCTGCACCACACGCATCGAGGTCGCGGCTGCCGCCTCGGACAGCTCGCGCCCCTGCGCCTCGCGGGCCTCCCGAAGGACGGCCCCGATGCCGACGTCGCTCACTGCTCCCCCTGCGACCGTCCGGTGGTCTCGATGTCGAGGCCGAGCGTACGGGGCCGCGGCCCCACCCGGAGACACCACCGTGTCGTCCGAACGACCGCTCACGCGCGGCAGGAGCGTGAACCGGGACCACCACCGGACCGATCGGGCGGTCCGCGTCGGTCGCAGCCGACGCGACCGGCTGGGTACAGTCCCGCCCATGAACACCATGCGCCCACTCACCCTGTTCGCGACGACCGTGCTGCTCGTCCTCGGTGCAGCGCTGCCGGCGCTGGCCGCCGAGACGTCCGGCGAGAAGTCGCAGGTCATCATGCGGTCGCCGCACCACGTCGTGGGGTCGTTCATCCTCCTCGCCGTGGCACTCATGGTCGCCCTCGCCGTGGGCAACGCGGTCAAGCAGCTGCGGGGCGAGCGGCGGCAGGCCGACGGCAAGTTCCGCTGGCGCTGAGGCTGCGACGCACCACGGGCCGGGGCATCTGCCCCGGCCCTCCTCGTGCGCATGCGCGCCCGCCCGCGCCGATCCCCCGTCGACCCGCCACCGAGCGAGGCGAAGCGGACTAGGCTCGCATGCCCGACCAAACGGACACTCGTCGTGAGGTCACCCGACGACGAACCGACCCCCCGGACACCCGGACGGGGCGGTCGCGACCTTGATCGCCAGCTCGGGCTCGCGCGGCGCCAGCTCGACACGCTCGTGGGTGCGACCGCCGTGATCGGCGCCGGGACCTCCATCGAGGAGGCGCTGGCCGCCCTGAGCCTGACGCTGGACGAGCTCGAGGTCACCGCCGAGGAACTGGGCGCACAGCAGGACGAGCTGGTGGCGACCCGCCGCCTGCTCGACCGGGAGCGGCGGCGCTTCCAGTCCCTGTTCGACCTCGCACCGGAGGCCTACGTCGTCACCGACCTCGACGGCATCGTGCGGCACGCGAACCGACAGACGGAGCGCCTGCTCGACCGCGACGTGCGGGAGCTGGTCGGCAAGCCACTGGCCGCCTTCGTCCACCCCGACGACCGGGCGCAGGCGCGGGCCCTGCTCTCCGGCATCGAGGAGGGCCCCGTGCGCGGCCTCGACGTGCGCATCATGCCGAGCCACCGTCCGGCGCACCCGGTCTCGCTCACCGTGCGGCGGGGCCGCGACCCCGACCACGAGCCAGAGCTGCGCTGGGTGCTCAACGACGCCGCCGCCCACCAGCTGGCACGGGCCGAGCTGGCGGACCTGCTCGACGAGGCTCGCGCCGAGGCGGACCAGCAGCGCGACGTCGCGACCTGGCAGTCGACGCTGCTCGGTGCCTCCGCACACGACCTGCGCACGCCGCTCGGCGTCGTCAGCGGCACGGTGGAGACGCTGCTCGAGCACGGGGACGCCCTCGACGACGACCAGGCACGGGAGCTGCTCGAGTCGGCCCAGGCGCAGACCGCCAAGCTGCGTCGGGTCCTGGCCGGGCTGCTGAACCTCAGCCGCCTGCAGCTGCAGGCGGACCGGACGCGGCGCGGCGACGTGGACGTCCGCGCGATGGTCGACCGCGTCCTCGCCTCGCTGCCCCGTGACGGTCGTACGCCCGAGGTCGAGGTCGACGTCGAGTGGGGGCTCCGCGCCGCGGTCGACCCCGCCCAGCTCGAGCGCATCATCGAGAACCTCGCCGTCAACGCTCACAGGCACGCACCGGACGGGTCGACGATCCGCATCGCCGCCGGCCCCGCGCCCGACGAGCCGAGCACGCTGCTGCTGACCGTTGAGGACCGCGGGCCCGGCATCCCCGACGACGTCAAGGAACTGGTCTTCGAGCCGTTCGTGCACCTGGACCAGGACGAGGCCAGCAGCGGGCTCGGCCTGGCGATCGTCGCGATGTTCACCGCCTACCACGGTGGGCGGGCCTGGGTCGAGGACCGTGACGGTGGCGGGGCGTCGTTCCGGGTGCTGCTCGCGGACGCCCTGCCACAGGCGGCCACCGGGGGCGACGCCGCCGCGACGTGACGATCAGAGCAGGCCGCGGGCCTTCGCCTCGTCGAGCATCTCCGGCGTCCAGTGGACCTCGCGGGCCTTGGAGCCCTCGTTCTCGCCGACCACGCCGAGCTCCTCGAGCTCGTCCATCAGCCGGCCCGCGCGTGCGAACCCGACACGCAGCTTGCGCTGGAGCATCGACACCGAGCCCAGCCCCGAGGTGACCACCTGGTCCGCGGCGCGGACCAGCATGGCCTCGTCGGAGTCGTGGTCGGTGCCGCGGTCCATGTCGACCTCGAGCGCGGCCTCTCCCTCCTTGACCACGCCCTTGACGAAGTCGGCCTCGCGCTGCCCCTTGCAGAACTCGATGATCGGCTCGATCTCGCGCTCGGAGACGAAGCAGCCCTGCAGGCGACTCGGCGAGCCCTGGCTGGCCGGCTTGAACAGCATGTCGCCGTGGCCGACGAGCTTCTCGGCGCCGCCCTGGTCGAGGATCGTGCGGCTGTCGGTCTGGCTGGACACGGCCAGCGCGAGGCGCGAGGGGATGTTGGCCTTGATCAGGCCGGTGATGACGTCGACGCTGGGCCGTTGCGTGGCGATGACCATGTGGATGCCGACGGCGCGGGCCTTCTGCGCGATGCGGCAGATGGCGTCCTCGACCTCGCGGCCGGCAACCATCATCAGGTCCGCCAGCTCGTCGATGACGAGCAGCACGTACGGCAGGTGCTTGTAGGTCTCGGCCTCGGCACCGGAGGCGTCGGGGTCGATGTACTTGTCCGCCACCGCCTCGTCGATCTCGCCGGCCGCGACCGCCTCGTTGTACCGATCGAGGTTGCGGTAGCCGAGCCGCGCCAGCGTCTCGTAGCGCAGCTCCATCTCCTTGACGCACCACTCGATGGCGTCCGTCGCCCGCTTGGGGTCGGTCACGACCGGTGTCAGCAGGTGGGGCGCGCCGTCGTAGGCGTTGAGCTCGACCTGCTTGGGGTCGATGAGGATCATCCGCACCTGGTCGGGGCGGGCGCGCATGATCACGCTGGTGATCATCGCGTTGAGGGTGACCGACTTGCCGGAGCCCGTCGCGCCCGCGACGAGCAGGTGCGGCATCTTGCTGAGGTTGACCATCGCCGGGTTGCCGGCGATGTCGACGCCGAGGGCGACGAACAGCGGGTGCTGGTCGTCCTGCGCGAGGCCGGACCGCAGGATGTCGCCGAGGGTGATCAGGTCGCGCCCCCGGTTGGGGACCTCGACACCGATGGCGGACTTGCCGGGGATCGGTGCGACGATCCGCACGTCCGGCGCCGCGAGGGCGTAGGCGATGTCGTCGCCGAGGTTGCCGACCTTCTTGACCTTGACGCCCGGGCCCAGCTCGATCTCGAACTGCGTCACGGTCGGTCCGCGGCTCCACCGTGCGACCTCGGCGTCGATCTTGAACTGCTCGAGGGTCTCCTGCAACGCGGCCGCCTGCGCCTCGATGTGGGCCGTGGCCTTGTCCCCGACGGCCTTGCCCTCGGCCAGCATCGTGAGGTCGGGGAGCTCGTACTCGGCCCAGTCGTCGGCGGGCTTGAGAGGCGTCGCCTTGCGGGGGCCGCCCGCCGGCTGGTCGGGCCGGGGCGGCGCCGGGGCCCGACCGGCCAACCGGTCGGCCTCGGTCAGCCCGTCGTCGACCGTGCCCGGCAGTTCCTGCTGCTCGCCGGACGTCGCGACCGTCGCTCGTCGCGCCGCGGGCAGCACCACGGTCTCGTCGGCGGCGTCGTCGGTCGGGGCCGGCTCGGTCCTCGTGGCAGTCGTGCTGCGCGCGGCCGACGGCTGCTCCGACGGGTCGGGGGTGACGAGGTCACGCAGCGTGCGACCCACCGTCTGCAGGCTGGTGCGCGTCAGGACGAGGGTGCCCAACGCGAGCAGGAAGACGAGCACCGCCCACGCCCCGGCCAGCGACAGCCCGATCACCAGCGGCCGGCTGACCGCGTAGCCGAGCAGCCCGCCACCGCGGTGCAGGGCGACGAGCCCGTCCAGGCCGAGGTGCGGTGCGCCACGCACGAGGTGCCATCCACCGATCACGGCAAGTCCGACGAGGGTGCCGCCGACCCCGACGCGCCCCAGCTCGCCGGCCGGACGGTCCATGACGATCGCGATGCCCAGCGCCCCGAGCACGAGCGGGAGGAACAGCGCGAACTGGCCGACGAGCGAGTGGAACAACGCGTCGAGGAAGGCGCCCACGGGACCCGCGGCGTCGACCCAGGTCCCGAGCGCAGCGATGACCGCGACGAGCACGAGCAGGAGGCCCCACGCATCGCTGGCCCGGTCGCCGACGTGCTCGCGGAAGGCCGCGACGACGCGCGCCGGCAGACCGGGACCGGCGGTCTTCTTCCTCGACCGCGACGAGCCCCTGCTCTTCTTCTTCGTCGTCGCCACGTCCTCACCGTCCTCGCGCCCCGCCGAGGCTACCGACGAACCACATCGATGTGGTTCTGCCTGACGTCTCGTGGGACATCTGCCTCATGTCGAGGACGAGACCAACCCGGACCGCCGGTGTCTGCGAACCAACCCACGAGGACTACGTCATCGTCCGATCAGACGGCGACCGACGTCCACCCCGACAACCAACTGGGAGACACCAGTGAAGAAGACACTCTCCGTCCTGGCCACTGCGGCCCTGGGCGTGTCCATGCTCGCAGTGCCGGCCTTCGCCGCGCACGAGGGCACCGCCTACTCCGGCACCCTCAACGCCCTCAACGGCGAGACCGGTTCCGGCGACGCCTACATCGAGGTCGACGAGTCCGGCGACAACATGACCGTCCAGGTCAACGCCACGGGCCTCGAGCTGGACTTCGTCCACGCGATGCACATCCACGCCGTCTTCGACGGTGACCTCAGCGAGGAGCCGGGCGAGAGCGACATCCCCGCCAGCTCCTGCCCGACCGTCGCGAACAACGACACCGTCGACGGTGGCGACGCACCGGGCACCGAGGACAGCGAGGCCGACGGCTTCGTCAACGTCCTCGAGGGTGCCTCCTCCTACGGCGGCGTCCAGGTCTCGCTGACCACCGAGGGTGACACGAGCGCCGACTCCGCCCTCGCCGTCGACCGCTTCCCGGTCGGCACTGAGATCGACTACGAGCGCACCATCGAGATCCCGAGCGCGCTCAAGGACGAGCTGGCCGACGTCCACATCGTCGTGCACGGCACGGACATCGACGACAACGGTGACGAGTCCAACGACGACGGCGAGACCTCGTCGCTCGACGACAGCCTCCCCTTCGACGCGACCGCGCCCGCACTGTGCGGCACGCTGACGGCTGCCTCGTCCGGTGAGATCGCCACCGGTGCCGGTGGCACCGCCACCGACTCCAACGGTGCCCTGGCACTCGGCCTCGGCGGCCTCGCGCTCGCCGGCGCCGTCGCCCTGCGTCGTCGCGGCCTCAGCAGCTGAGCGGACGCACGACACCACCGAGGGCCCCGCCACCGTGCGGGGCCCTCGGGCAGTCCGGCACAGGTCCGCACGCCGGACCGGACCGCACACCCACCACTCCACCCCGCCGGTCGCGACGAACCGTGACCGGCCGACCACCACGAGACACCCATGCTCCCGCACCGACGCCGCGCCGTCGCACTGGCCGGGCTCGCCGTCGTGCTGGCCGGCTGCCGCATCGACGCCCAGGCCGTGCCCGACGGCTACCACCGCATGCCCGACGGCACCCTGATGGCCGACGTCGCCCCGGACATGGCCGTCGAGTACCGCGACCTCACCGGCAACGGCATCGAGCTGCCCACCCACCAGCTGGCCGACGGGACCGTCGTGCTCGGCAGCCCGGGCAGCGGGCACAACCACCCGGCGTACGACTTCTCGTTCCTCCCCGCCGGCGTCGTGCCGGTGGCCGTGCGCCTGCCCCGCCTCGACGTGGTCGCGCCCGTCGTGCCCGCCGGCATGACCGCGGCCCGGATCCAGGGCCCGCCCGTCGCGGGCGACCTCGCATGGCTCGAGCAGACCCGGCGTCCCGGAGAGATCGGTCCCGCCGTCATCGGCGGCGTCCGCGAGCTCGAGGGCGAGCCGGGCGCGCTGGCCCGCATCGCCGAGCTGCGCCCCGGCGACGAGTTCCTCGTCCTCGGCGCGGAGGGCGAGGCACTCGGCTTCCGCATCGACCGCGTGCGCGAGGTCGCCACGCAGGACCGCAACGACGCCGTCTTCGCGATGGGCGCAGGGCGACCCGAGCTGCGCCTCGTGGCGTGGTCGCTCACCGCCGGCGACCCTGACTGGGTCGTCGACGCCCACCAGATCACCGACTGACCCAGGAGCCGACCCGTGCCCGACCGGCCAGCCACCACCCTGCACCGCCGCCGCTTCCTGACCGCGGGGCTCACGGCCGTGCTCGCCGCCTGCGCCGGCGAGGCGACGACCGACGACCAGGCACTCGACGGGGCGACCGCCGAGCCCTCCCCGACGTCCAGCCCGTCGCCGGAGCCGACCGCATCGCCCAGTCCGTCGCCGTCACCGGCGACCGACCCCGCCGAGCTCGCGGCGCAGTCCCCGACCGGTGCCGACCTGCCGACGGGCATCGTGCCCACGCGCATCGAGATCCCGGCGATCGGCGTGGACGCCACGTGCGTCGAGCTGCAGCTGCGTGCCAGCGAGATCGAGGTCCCGGACTTCGGGCTCGCCGGCTGGTGGGTCCAGACGCGCAAGCCGGGTGAGATCGGGCCCGCCCTGATGGGCGCGCACGTGGACTCGACGTCCGGGCCCGACGTGTTCTTCCGCCTCAAGGACCTCCGCCCCGGCGACGAGGTGACCGTCACCGACGACGCCGGTGAGACCCGCTCGTTCGTGGTGGACGCAGAGCCGATCCAGACCGACAAGCAGGAACGTCCGCCGGAGGTCCTCGGCTTCGGCGAGCCGCGGCCGGAGCTGCGGCTGATCACCTGCGGCGGTGACTTCAACCCGGCGGTCGGCAGCTACGACTCCAACGTCGTCGTGTTCTGCCACGACCCGTCCTACGACGCCTGACGCGTCAGCATCAGCCGATGAAGTCGACGCTGACGGCCATCTGCGGGTGCACGCTGCAGATGTAGCGGTACGTGCCCGGCGAGCCTGCCGCGATCGAGGTCGTACGCGACCCCTCGTTGATGACGCCCGTGTCGCCGCTCGCACCGTCGTCGCGTGCGGACTGGCTGGCGGTGAAGCTGTGCCCGCCCTCGTCGATCACGAGGGTGACGCTGTCGCCGGAGCACACGTCGCCCAGCGAGCCGACGTCGAAGGAGAAGTTGCTGGCGCGGACCTCGTAGGACCGCGCGCCGCGGTCGTCGCACGGGTTGGAGACGGGCGCCGGCTCGGGCTCCGGTTCGGGCTCCGGTTCGGGTTCGGGCTCGGGCTCCGGCGCCGGCTCGGGCGAGGGCGACGGCGAGGCCGGCTCGAAGCAGGCACCGCCCGGGACGACGCGCTGCTGCCCCTCGGGGCACGGCGACGGCGAGGGCGACGGGTCCCGCGAGGGCTCGGCGGTCGCCTCCGGCGTCGGTGACGGCTCCGGATCGGGCGACGGCTCCGGGGAAGCGGTGGCCCCGGCGGCGAGGTCGTCCACCTCCGGTGCCGTGTCGGTCGTGCAGGCTCCCAGCAGGAGGGCGGCGCTGGCGAGCAGCACGGCGGCGCGGCGGGTTCGTGAGCGTGGCAAGGCGGATCCTCATCGGTCGTCCACCCCGCGTTCGGAGACCTAGCCCACTCGGCTCGCCATCATCGTCCGATCGGACGCGACGGCCCGTCCCCGTTCGCTCAGACCTCGAGGACGACGGGGAGGATCTTGGGGCGACGGCCGAT
>CAYMGL010000101.1:0-8825 GCA_964389945.1 uncultured Actinomycetota bacterium | reverse complement strand
GACCGCATCGCCGAGCTCGACCCGCCCGAGGACGCCCTGCTGTGGGTCCACGACTACCACCTCCTGCTGCTGCCGCAGCTGCTGCGCGAGCGGCTCGGCGACCGCCCGATCGGCTTCTTCCTCCACACCCCGTTCCCGGCGCCCGAGCTGATCGCCCGACTGCCGTGGCGCGAGGAGCTGCTCGACGGCGTGCTCGGGGCCGACGTGGTCGGCTTCCACACCACGCTCTACAGCGGCAACTTCCGCCGTGCCGTCCGCTGGCTGCGGGGCAGCGCGGGCGTGGAGGGCACCACGATCGAGCACGAGGGCAGGCAGGTCGAGGCGATCGCCCAGGCCATCTCGATCGACGCCGACGAGTTCGCCGAGCTCGCGACGTCCCCCGAGACCGAGGAGGCGCTGACCGACCTGCGGCGCCAGTTCGGCGGGCGCAAGGTCCTGCTCGGTGTGGACCGGCTCGACACGACCAAGGGCATCCGGCACCGGCTCAACGCCATCGAGCGCCTGCTCGAGCTGCGCCCGGAGCTGCGCAACCACTTCGTCTTCGTCCAGATCGCCGTGCCGTCGCGCGAGGACGTCGAGGAGGTGCAGGCGCTGCGCAGCGAGATCGAGCAGATGGTCGGGCGCATCAACGGGCAGTTCACCGAGCCGGGCCAGGACGTCCCCGTGCACTACCTCTACCGCGGCGTCCCGCGACCGGCCCTGGCCGCGTACTACCGGCTCGCCGACGTCCTGTGCGTCACCCCGCTCAAGGACGGCATGAACCTCGTCGCCAAGGAGTACGCCGTCGTCCAGCACGCGGCGCGCGAGGACGGCGTCCTGCTGCTCAGCGAGTTCACGGGCGCCGCGCTGACGATGGACGGGGCGGTGACCTGCAACCCGTTCGACGTCGACGGGCTGGCACGTGCCATGGCCGACTGCCTCGAGCTCCCCGTCGACGAACGACGCGAACGGCTGGCACGCATGGCCGACAAGGTGCACGAGGACGACGTGTTCGCCTGGGGCGAGGGGCTGCTCCGCCATCTCGTCGACCGCACTGACCAGTGAGCCCCGCCACCCCGCAGGACGTCGCCGATGCGGTCGGCGACCCGGCCGCGTGGCTCGTCGTGCTCGACTTCGACGGCACGCTCGCCCCGATCGTCGAGCGCAAGGAGGACGCCGCGCTCGCGCCCGGTGCCCGGGACGCGGTCGTGGCGCTGTGCGAGCGCACCGCGGTCGCCGTCGTGACGGGCCGGCCGGTCGACGACGTCCTGCCCCGGCTGCAGGGGCTGCCGGTGACCGTGGTCGGCAACCACGGCACCCAGGCCCGCCTGGAGGACGGCTCGACCGTCGACCTGCTCGACACCTCGCGCATGGCGCGGATCCTCGACGAGGTCGAGGGCGCGGTCGCACGGCTCGTCGACCCCGCCGACGGCTGGGAGGTGGAGCGCAAGCCGACGTCGGTCGCGGTCCACGACCGCCGCGTCGGCGACGAGCTGCGCGAGGCGCTCCTCCCCCGGCTCCGCGACCGCCTCGCCGAGCACGCCGAGCGACCGCCGGGCTGGAAGGTCCTCGCCGGCCACCGGGTCACCGAGTTCGCGCCGAGCGGCGCCGACAAGGGCACGGCGCTGGCCTGGCTGCTCGACCGGGTCGACCGGGACCGCGCGGTGGTCGTCGGCGACGACGTGACGGACGAGGACGCGTTCACCGTCGCGGCCGAGCACGACGGCCTGGCGGTCCTCGTGGCCGAGGAGCCGCGCGACACGGCCGCCTCGCTGCGGCTGCCCGACCCGGCCGCGGTCGTCGCGACGATCCGGCTGCTGGCCGATCAGTCCACGCGCACCACGTAGGCGCCGCTCCCGCCGCCGCCCCACGACTGGACGCGCACGGTGTAGGAGCCGGGGTCGAGGTCGAGCTCGAGCAGGGAGTCGGTCCCCGCGCCCGCGCCGTCGTCGTCGCTCGCGACGAGCGTCCCCTCGCCGTCGAGCAGCACGAGGACCGCGTCGAAGTCGTCCGACGACAGCTCGATCGTGACCGAGGCGCCGGACGCCAGCGTCAGCGGGTGGTCGACCGGTTGCCCCGCGAACGTGCCTGCCGTGTCCTCGCCGCGGCGCACCGTCGGACCGGGCGTCCCCGGCGCGTCCAACGGCGTCACCCCGGGGACGTCACCGTCGAAGCCCTCCCCGACGTCCCCGAAGTCGAACGAACCGTCGTCCAGCACCAGGGCGTCGAACCCGCCCACGGCCATCCCGGCGAGGAACCCCGCGAAGCCCGCCCCGCCCATCAGCACGAGGACGATCACCACCGCCAGCGCGATGCGACCGCCCGTCCACCAGGGCTGCCGCCCGCCGGCTGCCGACGACGTGGCCGGTGCGCTCGCCGGCCAGTCGGGCTGTCCCGGCGGTGGCGGCGGTGTGGGCGTGCTCACCGCACCACCAGCAGCCGACGGCAGTTGGGGCAGCTGGTGAGTGCATCACCGTCCCGCAGCTCGTTGACCTCGGCGTGGGGCAGGTCGATGCGGCACGCGGTGCAGGAGCGACCGGAGAGTTCCCCCACGGCGACGCCGGCGGGGATGCGGGCACGCACCTGGTCGTACTGGGCCAGTGCGTCCTCGCCCAGGTCGTCGCGCAGGCGTTCCCGCTCGACGTCCAGCTCGGCCTTCTCGGCCAGGAGCTCCTGCGCGGCCTGGTCACGGGCGGCCTCGAGCTCGACGATCTCGGCGCGGGTCTGGTCGGCGGTCCGGGCCGCGTCGTCGATGCGGCTCGCCAGGTCGTCGGCCGCCTCCATCGCCTCGAGCAGCTCGATCTCGTGCTCGTCCACACGGCGCTGGGCCGCGTCGATCTCGTTCTCGACCGACTGCATCTCCTTGGCGTTGGTGATGCCACCGCCGTAGAGGCGCTCCTGCTCCTTGGCGATCCGCGTCTGGAACTGCTCGATCTCGCGCTCGTGGCGGCGCTGCTCGGCCTCGACCGTCGTGACCTCCACGCGCAGCGCGTCCCCCTGCTTGATCGCGGCGTCGAGCCGCTCGTTCGCCTCGTCGACCGCCTGCTGCTCGGGCAGGTCGGCGAGCCGGGCGTCGATCCGGGCGCGCTGCGCATCGACGTCGGACAACTCCAGGAGGAGGTCCAGGTCCTCGTCGGCGACCGTCACCACACAGGGATCCTTCGGTTACGACCACGGGTCGGTGTCGATGGCCGACCCTAGCACCGGGGCCTGCAGTCCCCGCGCCTCGGCGTCGGCTGCCAGCGCCGCACGGAAGGCCGGCATCGCGGCCTGCTCGGTCGCGTGGTGCCCGGCGTCGACGACCGCCAGCCCCAGGGCCAGCGCGTCGAGCACGTCGTGGTGCTTCACGTCGCCGGTGACGTACAGGTCGGCCCCGGCCGCCCGTGCCGCGCCCACGAGTGACATCCCCGACCCGCCGACGGTCGCGACGGTCGTGACGTCCCGGTCGCGGTCGCCGGCCACCCGCAGGTGCGGCGAGGGCAGGCCGGTCCGCAGACGGTCGGCGACCTCGGCCAGTCGTGCCGGCGTCGCGAGTCGGCCGATGCGTCCGAACCCGACCTCGGCCCCGTCGACCAGCGGGAGCAGGTCGTACGCGACCTCCTCGTACGGGTGGGCCGCGAGCATCGCGGCGACGACCGCACCGAGGCGCCGACGCGGCACGAGCACCTCGAGGCGGTCCTCGGGCTCCTCGTGCGCCTCGCCGACCGTCCCCACGTGGGGGTCGGCTCCCTCGAGCGGCGTGAACGTCCCCGTCCCGCCGACCCGGAAGGCACAGCGCTCGTAGGCACCCATGGCGCCACCACCGGCGCCGGCGATCGCGTCGAGGACCGCCGCGGTCTGCTCGTGCGGGACGAACACGACCAGCTTCACCTCGCTGCTGTCACGCAGCTCGGTGGTCAGCGGTCGCACGTCCACCAGGTCGAGCGCAGCGGCCACCGGGTCGCTGGTACCGGTGCCGTCACGGGCGACGTCGAGGTTGGTGTGCGCGGCCGCCACCGCGACGCCGCGCGTCGCGGCGTGCAGGGCCAGCCGACCACCGGCGGTGTCGGGCGTCAGCCGGTCGAGCCCCCCGAGCAGGAGTGGGTGGTGGGCCAGGACGAGCGTGTGGTCGACCTCGGCCGCCTCGTCGAGCACGTCGGCGGTGACGTCGAGGGCCACCAGCACGCGGGCCACGGGCCAGTCCCGCGCACCCACGTGCAGCCCCGGGGCGTCCCACGACGACGCCTCCGCCGGCGGCCAGTGCGCACCGACCAGGTCCAGCCACTGCCCCACGGTCTCCATGCCTGCCTCCTCGTCGGTGACCGAGGGAAGCAGACCACGCGCGTCAGCCGACGCCGACGAGGTCCACGACGAACACGAGCGTGTCGCCACGGGCGATCGCGGGCGTGGGGGCGTTGTTGCCGTAGGCCAGCCCGGGCGGGATGACCAGCAGGCGCCGGCCACCGACCCGCATGCCCGGGATCCCCTGCTGCCAACCCGGGATGACGCGCGACAGCGGGAAGCGCGTCGGCTCGCCACGGTCGAAGGACGAGTCGAAACCGCGACCGTCGTGCAACCACGACACGCCGGCGTAGTGCACGGTCACGGTTGCGCCGGGCATGGCCTCGTCGCCGTCGCCCTCCACGAGGTCGATGCTCTGCAGCTGGCCCGGCGGGGGGCGGTCCGGCAGCGAGATGGTGGGCGCAGCACCCACCTCGCCGGTGACCTCGATGTCGGTGTCGTCGTGCACGTGTGCTCCTGGGTCGTGCCCGCATGCAACCCGATGGGCGGACGGAGCGTGCACACTGCCGTCCGGCGGACTGCAGCCGACCCGGCTCGCTGCCGACGGTGAGGACGCCCCCGCGGACGGACACCCCGATGGACCACCACCAGGCGACGCAGCTGCTGCGCGACGTCGTCAGCACCGTCACCAGCGCGGTCCGCGGTGCCGACGAGGCCATCACCATCGTCGTGGCCACGCTCGCGGCGGACGGCCACGTCCTGCTGGAGGACCCGCCCGGCACCGGCAAGACGACGCTGGTGCACGCGCTCGGCCGCGCGTGCGGGCTCGACGTGGCCCGGATCCAGGGCACGCCGGACCTGCTGCCCGGCGACATCACCGGCCACCTCCTGCCGGACGACCAGCGCCGGCTCGTCTTCCACCCCGGGCCCGTCTTCGCCCAGCTCGTCCTGGCCGACGAGCTCAACCGCACCCCGCCGAGGTCGCAGGCGGCGCTGCTCGAGGCGATGGCGGAACGCACCGTGACCGTCGACCGGGAGACCCACGCGCTGCCGACCCCGCACCTGGTCGTGGCGACCCAGAACCCGACCGAGTCCGCCGGCACCTTCCCGCTGCCGGACAGCCAGCTCGACCGCTTCACGGTGCGCGTGTCGCTGGGGCAGCCCGACCAGCTGGACGAGATGGCCCTGGTGCGCGCGAACCTGGCCGGGCAGGTGCTCGAGGCCGTCCAGCACGTCTGCGACGCCGACCAGCTGGTCGAGGTCCAGGGCATCGTGCGCCGCGTCGGCCTCGACGAGCCCGTGCTCGGCTACGCCACCACCCTGGCGCGCGCCACGCGTGACGACCCGGCCGTCCGTCAGGGCGCGTCGGCGCGTGCCACGGTGCAGCTGGTCCGACTCGCCCAGGCACTCGCGACGATCAACGGCAGGGGCCAGGTGCTCGCGGAGGACGTCAAGCAGGCGGCCGTCCCGGTGCTCGCCCACCGCATCGTCATGGCGACCGGCGACGCCGCAGCGCTCGTGGACCGGCTCCTCGGGTCGCTGCCCGTCCCGCGATGACCGCCGCCACCGAGCGGCAGCGGACCCGCCCGACCGGCCGCGTCGTGCTGCTCGTCGGCCTGTCGCTGCTCGTCTACGGCGCCGGCGCCAACATCGGCGCCGGGACCGTCCTGATGCTGTCGGCCGGGATGCTCGTCGGGACGGCCTGGTCGATCATCGGCTTCCTGCGTCGGATCGGCGACCTGCGGGTCACGACCGAGCCCGAGCTGACCCTCACCGAGGGCTGCACGCACGTGCCCGCGACCGTCGCGGTGCCACGCGGCGTCATCGGCGTGCTCCGGCTCGGACCGCGGCTGGCGACACCGGTCGCGGCGGCGCTGGTCGACCTGCTGGGCACGACCCGCACCGACGCACGGCCCCTCGACGAGCTGTGGTCGTCACTGCCGCGCGCGGGCACGAGTGCGCAGGTCCGGCTGGACGTCGTCCTCGCACGCGGGACCGACCAGCGACTCCACCTCGAGGTCGAGGCATCCGACCTGTTCGGCCTCGTCCGACGCCGGGCCACGCTGACCGGGCCGCTGGTCGACGTGGTCCCGTCGCACGGCGCCGCCGCCGCGTTCACGGCCGACAGCGTCGAGGGGGCCGAGGACGAGTGGATCGTGCACGCGCTCGCCGCCAGCGGGGCCCCGGCCACGGAGCTGCGGCCGTGGCGGCCGGGTGAGCCGGTCCGCGCCGTGCACTGGTCCGCGTCGGAGCGGGTCGGCCACCTGCTGCTGCGGCCGCGGGGCCCGGAGACCAGCCAGCGGCGCACCCTCGACGTCGAGGACCGGCCGTGGTCCCGCGAGGAGCTCGACAGCCGCTGTCGCGACCTCGCGGCCACCGCCGCGCGACTCGTGCGGGCCGGGGTGACGGTCGAGGTCACCGCGGTCGGCCGCACGGTGCCCTGGGGCGACGGGGCGCGACGCCTCCTCGCGTCGTTGCAGCCGAACGCGGCCACCGTCCAGCACGACCCCCGGCACCGCTGATGGCGACGATCCGCGAACGCATCGCAGCGGCGCAGCGCACCGACCGTTCGGAGGTCGAGGACTCGCTGCTGCCACGCGCCGCCACCGTCGCCGCGGTGGTGGTGGCGCTGGTGGCCGTCGGCCTGACCGGTGCCGCCCCCGTGGGCGAGGTCGCCCTGTCGATCCCCCTCGTCGTGGCCGGCAACGTCCTCAGCCACCGTCGCCGGCACGCGGACAACCGGTGGATCAAGGCCGGGATCGCCGTCGCGGCCCTGCTCGTCCTCGCCCGCTTCTTCACCGACGTCGGCCAGTCGCAGACCATCGACGACGCCCGGCTGCCCCTGACCTCGCTGTTCCTCGGCGTGCAGACGCTGCACGCGTTCGACCTGCCCCGGACGCGCGACCTCACCTTCACCGTCTCCGCCTCGATGGCGCTGATCGCGCTGGCGTCGGCGTCCGCACGGTCCGGCCTGTTCCCGCTGCTGATGGGCCTGTGGCTGCTGCTGGCCGCCGTGAGCCTGTGGCTGCTGCGTCTCGGTGCGAACCACCGGCGGGGTGGCGAGACGCTCTCGCGCGACCACCTCGTCCCGGCGGGCGCCCGGCTGGGCCAGCTGGCGCGGACGCGCCCGTCGAGCCTCGGGGCGGTCGCCGTGGCGACGCTCGTGCTCTTCCTCGCGCTCCCCCGCTCGGAGGTCGGCCAGACAGTGGCGCTGCCGTTCGAGCAGCTCCGGCAGGGCATCGCGAGCCCCGGTGGCGTCACGAACCCGGGGCTGCCGGTGAACGACCCCGGGTCCTCGGCGGACCCCGACGACAACTTCGACGCCACCGCCTACTTCGGGCTGGCCGACACCGTCGACATCCGCACGGTCGGTGAGCTCGGCGACCAGCTGGTCCTGCGAGTGCGCTCGTCGCGGCCCCGCCTGCTGCGCGGGATGGTGTTCGACACCTACGAGGACAACCGCTGGACGCGGACCGCGGAGACGCCGCCCCTGCGCACCGGGCTCCCCGTGCGGCTGGAGCAGGAACCGGGTCCCCGGACGAGCCTCACCCAGATCATCGAGGTGGTGACGCCGACACCGAACCTCGTGTTCGCGGCGGCCGCACCGCTCGACCTCTACCACGCCGGGCAGAGCGCCCAGCTGTGGGACGACGACACGGTGACGGTCGCCACGACCCAGGAGGCGGGGACGGTCTACTCGGTGATCTCGCGCGTGCCGATCGCGTCGGAGGGCGCGATGCGCCGCGCGTCAGGGCCCACCCCGGACGAGATCACCGACACGTGGCTGCAGGTGCCGGACCTGTCGGCGCGGACGCGGGCGCTGTCCGCAGAGCTGGTCGACCCGACACGGACGAACTACGAGAACGCCGAGTCGGTGATGGCCTGGCTGGCCGACAACGTCGCGTACTCGCTCGACCTCGACGACCACCCGCCCGACCAGGACGCGATCGACACGCTGCTGTTCGAGCGGCAGCTCGGCTGGTGCGAGCCGATCAGCTCGTCGATGGTCATGCTGCTGCGGCAGGGTGGCGTGCCGGCCCGCTGGGTCACCGGCTTCATGCCGGGCGACTTCAACGTCCTGAGCGGGTTCTGGGAGGTCCGGGCCCTGCACGCCCACGCCTGGGCCGAGGTGTGGGTCCCGGAGCACGGCTGGATCGCCTTCGACCCGACCGGTGCCGTGCCGAACGCCGACGGGCCAGCCACCGCCAGCGTCTCGATCCCCCTGCTGGCGCTGTTCGACCAGCTCGGCGGCTGGCTGCTGTCGCTGTCACCGCTGGAGCGGCTGCTGCTCGTGGCGGCGGTCGGGGCGGGGGGCCTCCTCGTGCTGCACCTGCAGCGCCGTCGGGTCGCGGCCGCGCCGCTGGCGAACCTGCCGGTGGCGTGGGAGCCGTGGGAGACCCCGACCGACCTCGCCGCCCGCCTCCAGCGCGAGCACGGTGTGGACGCGGGCGCCGTCGCGGTGCTCGTCCGGTCGCACCACGCCGGGCAGCTCGGGACACCGCCGCCGCCCGCCCGGGTGGTCCGCGAGGCCCACGCCGTCGTGCGACGGGCCGTCCGTCGTCGCACACCCGGTGGTGGGCGGTGAGGGGCTCGAACCCCCGACCTCCTCGGTGTAAACGAGGCGC
>CAYMGL010000100.1:0-9032 GCA_964389945.1 uncultured Actinomycetota bacterium | reverse complement strand
TCGGTGTTCGCCGACCGGCTCGGTCGCCGGCGCGTCCTGCTCGGCGCCGCGGCGCTGGGTCTCTTCGCCACGGGTGTGGCCACGTTCATGCCCACGTTCTGGACGTTCGTGCTGCTGCTCGCCCTCGGCCGGCCGCTGCTGACGACGACCAACGCGGTCGTGCCGGTCGTGGCCGCAGAGGAGGCCGCCACCGAGGACCGCACGGCTGCGCTCGCGTTCATGTCCGCCGCCTACGCGGTGGGGGCCGGCCTGGTGTCGGTGTCGCGCTCGCTCGGCGACGGCCTCGGCTACCGCGCCGTCCTCCTCGGGACGGCCGCGCTGGCGCTGACCCTGCCGCTCGTCGGCCGGCTCGTCCGCGACTCGCCGACGTCGGTGGAGCACGCCGAGCGTGAACGTCCCAGCTTCGGCCTCGTCGACCGCGAGTACGTCCGGCCGCTCGTGGTCATCGCGACCCTCGGCGCCCTGACCAACGTCGTCACCGGCCCGGCGCTGACCTTCCTCTTCCTCTTCGGCGAGCAGGTGCTCGGCGAGAGTCCCGGCGACATGGCGGTGCTCGTGGTCCTCGCCGGCCCCGTCGGCCTCGTCGGCCTGCTCGGTGGCCGCTGGGCGGGCGACCGCATCGGGCGGCGGACGACGTCGGCGATCGGCACGGCGCTCGCGCCCGTCGCGGCGGTGTTCGCCTACAGCGGCGACGCCGCGGCGTTGCGCGTCGGCTACCTCACGATGGTGTTCTTCCTCGCCTTCCTCGGCCCACCCGTCGCGGCCCTGCTCAACGAGGTCATGCCGACCGAGACGCGGGCGACGGCGAACGGCTGGGTCGGTGCCACCGCAGTGTTCGGGGGGGTCGCGGGGCTGGCCGGGTTCGGCTTCCTCGTCGACGCGATGCCGTCCTACGCGGCGGCAGCCTCGGCGCTGTTCCTGCCGGTCGTACCGCTGGCGTTCGGCTACTTCCTCGTCCGCGACGAGCGGGCGCCGGACATCGCCGAGATCGACGCGACGATCCGGGCCGAGCACGGCCTGCCGCCCGGGGACGGCGCAGCCGCCGGTGCGTCACACGTCGAGGTCGCGCCCGACGAGTGACCGCACGGCCTCGGCGTCGTCGTGGGTCGCCAGCACGACCACCTCGTCGCCGGCACGCAGCTCGACGTCGCCGCGGGGCACGACGACCTCGGTGCCCCGGCGGATGGCGGTGATCACGGCCGACGTGGGCCAGTCGAGCTCGGCGATGCGCATGCCGTCGGCGGTGGCGTCGTCGGCGATCGTCAGCTCGAGGAAGCGCACGCCAGTCAGCTCGCGCAGCGAGCGTCGGTCCTCGTCGAGCTGCCGGTCGACGCCCCGGTGCAGCGCCAGCCGGTAGGCATCGACGAGGTCGCCGCGGCGGAGCATGCCGAGGTAGGTCCCGCCGCTGGTCACGACCGGGACGCGACCCACGTCGACCGACGCCATGTGCTGCAGGGCGGTGAACACCCGGTCGGTCGGCGCGGCCGTCACGACGTCGGTGGTCATCAGGTCCTGCACGAGGATGGTCGTCGCCGGGCGCATCCCGTCGGCGAGCAGCTGGTCGGCGCGCTGGAGGTCCTTCAGCGTGACCACGCCCTGCAGGACCCCGCCGCTGACGACGGCGAACCCGTGGGTGCGCTCGGTGTCGAAGCGTCGCCGCAGCACGTCGAGCGGGACCGACGGGCGGACCGTGGGGTGGCCCGTCGTCATCACCTCCTCGACGCGGACCGTCTGCAGGAGGTCGACGTCGTCGGGCTCGGAGTAGACGATGCCGCGGTCGCGCAGCGGCAGGGTGTAGGTCGATCCCGGGGTGGCCTTGTCGGCCAGCCACGTGGCGACGCTCACGGCGAGCATCAGCGGGAGCACGAGGCCGTAGTCGCCCGACAGCTCGAACACGATGAGGATCGCGGTCAGTGGCGCGCGGGCGGTCGCGCCGTACGCCGCAGCCATCCCGACCAGGGCGTAGGCGCCCGGTCGCAGCTGGGCGCCCGGGACGAGGACCATGGCGGCCGTCGCGATCACGCTGCCCATCGCGGCACCGAGGAAGAGCGTCGGCGCGAACCACCCGACCGCGGACCGCGACGCGTTGGTGGCCAGCGAGGCCACGAACTTGGCCGCGAACAGCACGGCGATCGTGGTGACCGCGCCCCAGCCGACGCCGAAGCCGCCGTTGATCAGCTCCTGGATCGGGTCGACGATGCCGTTGATCGGCGGGAGCGTCTTGCCGTCGGCGAGCACCTCGGGCACGGCCAGCGCCACGACCCCGACGATCCCGCCGCCGAGCGCCAGCGCCCCGAGGTCGCCGCCCGCCCGGCGGACCGGTGCCATCAGGCGGCGGGCCCAGCGGTCGCCCCAGATGATGAAGCTGGCGAGCAGTGCGGCCGCGAGCCCGACGAGGAGGTAGAGCGCGAGCTCGCGGGGGTCGCGCAGTCGGTAGTCGAACGCGGGCGCGTAGATGATCCCGCCGCCGACGAGCTGGCGGGCGACGACGGACCCGGCGACCGAGCTGACGACGATGACCTGGAGGCTCTTGCTGCGCAGGCCGCCGACGATCACCTCGATGGCGAACAGCATCCCGCCGATGGGGGCGTTGAAGGCCGCGCCGATCCCGGCCGCGGCGCCGGCGGCGACCAGCGAGCGGACCTGCTCCTCGGTCAGCCCGAAGCGGCGACCGAGCGACGACCCGATGGACCCGCCGACGAGCACGATCGGGGCCTCGCGTCCACCCGACGAACCGGTGCCGAGGGCGAGGCCGGTGGCGATCACCTGCAGGAACGGGACGCGCGCCCGGAGCCTGGCGTTGCGGACCGCGAGCGCCTCCATCGTCGTCACGATGCCCGACCCGGTGACCTCCGGTGCGAGCCGGCTGACGGCCCACACGCCGACGGCGCCGGCGGCCGGGATCAGCAGCAGCTCCTGCGGCGTGACGTTGCCGCCGAACGCCACCTGCTGCACGAGGCGCACCAGCCAGATCATCGCCGCCGCGAAGACACCCGTGACCAGCCCGACGAGGCCGGCCAGCGCCAGCATCGTGCCGTCGGCGATCTGGGCCCGGTCCAGTCGCTGTCGCAGCCGGGCGAACAGCGGGGACGGCTCCTCCATGGGCAGGTCGCTCGACGACACGGGCGGCGGTGTGGGGGAGGTGGCGCTCGCGTCAGCCATCGGCGTCACCTCCGAAGACCCCCAGGACCCGCCAGCCCCGGTCGGGGATGCCGACGGCGTCGGCCACCGACGCGGAGGCATCGTTGGCCGGGTCGTGGAGGTAGGTCACGACCGGCACGGTCGCCAGCTCGTGGGTCACGGCCGTCGCGACCAGGCGTCGGGCGATCCCCTTGCCGCGGTGCTCCTCGTCGGTCACGACCGCGACCTCGTGGCCGGTCGGCCCGTGCCGCTTGATGCCCACGCCGCCCGCGTACGCCCCGTCGTCGTCGAGCGCGACCAGCGCCTCACCACCGAACGGGTCGAGCCACGGGGGGACGCGCGGATCGGTGTGGGGCAGCCACGTGCCGATCGGCGCGAGTTCGGTCGACAGCTCCGTCACCCACCGCAGCACCCCGGCACCCAGGACGGCGCCCTCGCCGGCGACGACCTCGCCGACCCGCCGGCACAGCTCCTCGTCGTCCAGCACCGTCGCCGGTTCGCCGTGGAGCAGCTCGGTGACCTGCTGGTGGATGGATGGCGAGACCGCCACGATGCCGTCGCCCGCGTCGTCCACGGCCCCGAGCAGCGGGCGGGTCCGGCCGTCCCACCCGGGCTCGTCGCGATCGCGCACGGCGACGACCGTCAACCCCCGACCGGGAGGCGGCCACGCGCCGATCCACTCGCGGAGGTGGGCGGCGATGCTCACGGTGCGTCCCGCCGTGCGAGCTCCGTGGAGGGGATGGTCGTGCCAGCCGCCGCGATCAGCTCGCGGAGCGTCGCCTCCGGGTCGGCGTCCAGCCACACCGGCGCACGCTGGACGCCCTCGTAGCTGACCAGGCGCAGCGCCACCGGACGGCCGCGCAGCGTCTCGACGTGGACGGCGCCCCCGAGCGCCGCGTCCTCCACCTCCAGCGCGATCGCCTCCTCGAGCATCGGCAGCACCGTCGGCAGTTGCTGGCGCAGGAGGAACTCGACCTGCAGGGCGATCTGGTGCGCCAGGGCGCGGCCGAGGTTGCGGTCCTTCTCCGCGCGGCGGTGCCACCAGCGCTCGACCTCGACCCCGGTCGTGCCCGGCGGGAAGGTCGTGGCGAGCGCGTCGGTCAGCTCGTCGTCCTCCAGCGGGTCGGTGATCCCGCGGTCGGACAGCGCGTGGCGCCGCAGCTCCGGCTGGGCCCGGTCCAGCGCGCGGTCGAGCGTCTGCTCGAGGACCATCCAGAAGTACAGCCGCCACGACAGCTCGCCGGGGCGCTCGGCCAGGTTCTCCATCGGCGGTTCGTCGGGCAGCAGCAGCGGCAGCTGTGGCTGGGACGCGTCGTCGGCCTTCGTCGGGCCGACGCCGAGCAGGTAGGGCAGGTCCGCGGCCAGGACGTCGCTCAGCACGTGCAGTCGCGACAGCATCGACCGCTGCTCCGCCGACCGCTGGTGCGCTGCCTCGAGGTGGACCCAGCCGGCACCGAGCCGCGCGATGTCCCATGCGAGCTCGTCGGCGACGGCGCGCCAGTCGTCCGGGCGCGCCCACGGGACCTCGTCCCAGGCGCCCGGCCAGTCGTCGCCGAGGGTCAGTCGCATGTGCCGGACGGTAACGACGGCGGGGTGGTGTTCCGCGGAGGCTGGACGGGTTGTCCACAGGTGCGAACGGGATGCGCCACCCTGTCCGCATGGGACGCCTGACGACCTTGCTCACGACCGCCCTCGGTGCGGCGGCTGCGGCTGGTGCCGCCGTGGGGGTCGCGCGTCGGCTCGACGGCCACGGCGTCGACGCGGAGGACCTCGACGCGCCCCTGCCCGGCGACGACCTGCACGGGCCCGACGCGCTCGTCCGCACGCGCGGCATCACCATCGAGGCACCGCCCGCCGAGGTGTGGCCGTGGCTCGTGCAGCTCGGCTGGGGTCGCGCCGGCTGGTACTCCATCGACGCGTTGGAGCGGGTCCTCGGCGTGGCACGCTCGGTCGACCGCGAGGGCACCGCGTCGTGGCGGTCGCTGGGCGAGATCAACCCGGACCACCAGGACCTCGCCGTCGGCGACACGATCCCGCTGCGCGAGGACGTCGGGTTCGAGGTCGTCGCGCTCGCGCCCGAGCAGCACCTCGTCGGGCTCTTCGACGCCGCGGGCCTGCGCATGGTCTGGGCGTTCGTGCTCCGGGACCACGGTGACACCACCCGGCTGGTGGTCCGGACCGGCTTCGGCGGGAGCAACGCCGGCGTCCGTGCGGCGCGGCGGCTGCTGCTCGACCCCGGTCACGCGGTGATGGAGGTGGTGCAGCTGCGGCGCATCAAGGAGCGGGCCGAGGGCCTGCCGGCAGGTGGGCCGTGACCACGTCCTGCGTCTTCTGCCGCATCCGTGACGACGAACCGGACGCCCTCGTGCTCGACGAGCCCGGGGTGTTCGCGCTGCTCGACCACCGGCCGTTGTTCCACGGGCACGTGCTGGTGTGCCCTCGCGCGCACGTCGACACGCTCGACGACCTCCCGGCCGACCAGCTGCCGGTGCTCTTCGGTGCCGTCCAGCGGGTGAGCCGGGCGCTGCGCAGCGACGCGATCGGTGCGACCGGGACGTTCGTCGCCAACAACAACGTGGTGAGCCAGAGCGTCCCGCACCTGCACGTCCACGTCGTCCCGCGACGCTTCAAGGACGGGCTGCGCGGGTTCTTCTGGCCGCGGACCAGCTACGGCGAGCACGACCCGATCGAGGTCTGGCGCGACCGGGTCCGGTCGGCTGTCGCCGCGCAGTCCTGACGGCGCGCCGTCAGGCGCGTCGTCGGCGCAGGGTGCCGGCGAGGGCGACCGTGACGATGCCTGCCAGGGCGGCACCGCCACCGGTCGAGGCGAGCTGGCCCTGCGGGTCGGCAGCTGCCGTGCTCGTGGTGTCGTCGGCGGCCGGCGCGGCCGCAGCCTCCTCGGCGGCCGCGGCGACGACGGGAAGCGTCAGCACCGGGGGAGCGGCCGGGTCGACGGCGACGGTGTACTGGTCCGGCAGCGTGCGGTTGCTGTAGCTGACGTCGGTCGACGCCACGACGAGACGGAGGCGGTCACCAGCGTCGAAGCGGTGGACGAAGCCGGGGTGGCTCAGCTGCAGCGGTGCGGACAGGTCCTCGGCGTAGACGGGGGCGGTGAGCCGCCGGATCAGCGTCTCGGTGCCGTCCTCGGCGAGGTCGTAGATGCGCACGTGCAGGTGTGCCTCACCGGTCTGCGAGGTCACGGGGAGCTCGAGCTGCGGGATCCCGACGACCTCGACGGACTGGTCGAAGGGGGCGGTGACCCACTCGGCGAACTGGCCGGGGACCTCGGTCGGCGGCGTCGGTGACTGCCGCGCCGCGTCCTCGGAGAACGCCGCCGGCTGCCCGTTGGGCGGGTTCACGAACGACAGCGATCCCTCGGTCACCTCGGTCGCGTCGCGCACGAGGGCCCCGTCGCCCGACAGGAGGAACTCCGTGGGCGTGGCGGCGTCCCAGCCGTCGAGGCTGCCGTAGGCGTCCGCGGCGTTGGTCGCGTCGTGCTCGACCCAGTCGCGGTAGTACTCCAGCGCGGGACCGGTGTCGACGGTCTCGTCGCCCCGGAGGTACCGCTCGAACCACTGCAGGATGCGCGTGTTGACCACGTCGACCGGGTCGCGACCGTTGACGGTCTCGCCCTCGGCGCCCGGCCCGGAGTGGCCGCCGTTGAACCACAGCAGCTTGGTCGGTGTGCCGTTCGCAGCGATCAGCTCGCGGTTGCGGACCGACTCACGCAGGTTGAACAGCGTGTCGTCCTGGCCCTGGATGATGAACGCCGGTGCCGTGATGCCCTCGGCGCGCACGTCCGGGGAGCTCCGCTGGAGCAGCTCGACGGCCTCGGCGTCGCCACGGCCCTGGGCGGAGATGCGGGCGTAGGTCTGGCACAGGCCGCTGACGAAGCCGATGCACTCCGACGACTGCACGTCGAGGCTGAAGCCCTCGGGCGAGAGCACGGGCTGGGCCGTGCCGAGTCCGAAGAACAGCGTCGTCCACTGCTGCTTGAAGATGCCGAAGGGCTGGTCGTACGGCGAGTCGGTCGGCGCCCCGAGGTTGTTCGGCGACAGCGAGTAGACGAGCGATGACCACGTGATGCGCGGGACGATGGCGTCGAGGCGGTCGTCGACCGCGGCCACCTGCAGCGTGATGCCGCCGCCGTAGCTGTCGCCGTGCATCGCGATCCGCGGGTCGCCGGGCGCGTCGAGCTGCACCTCGTCCCAGGTGGCGATCTCGTCGATCAGCTGCTGGACGTCCTTGACGTCGTAGTCGACCGAGTCGAGCCCGATCTCGCGGGTCGATGCCCCGAACCCGCGGGCCGAGTAGCTCACGACCACGTAGCCGGCGTCGGCGAAGGTCTCGGTCAGGCCGCTGGTCTCGTACCCGTCCTTGTTCCCGCCGAAGCCGTGGGCCAGCAGGACCACGGGCGCCGGGGTCGCCGCGGTGGCGGTCTCGGGGACGTGTCGTTCGGCGTCGATCGTGACGGTGAACTCGTCGTCCGGACCGTCCACCACGTCCAGCGTGAACGCCTCGGTCGTGATCGCGGGGTCGTCGGTGGTCGTCGCCGTCGCGGGCAGGGCGGCAGCGCCCAGCAGGGTCGCGGCGACGAGGGACGCGGAGAGGGTGCGCAACGTGGGCTCCCGGGTGTCAGTGGGGTGTCGTCGGTGCCAACGAACGGTGTCGGGGACGGTGACGCGACGGCCCGGGCGCCGGACGGGTGCGCCCCGCGTGCGCTCGCCGGAAAGTCGTTGACGCCGCGGGAGCCGCGGCGGCAGGGTGGTCGCAGGACGAACAGGGGAGTGCGCGCACCGTGCACGTGGGGCCCGCACGGGCCCCGCCCGGCGACGCCCGCCAGGAGGGAGCGACGACATGGTCTTCTACCGCCAGCTCGGCGAGGTCCCGCGCAAGCGGCACACCCAGTTCCGCAAGCCGGACGGCTCGCTCTACGCCGAGGAGCTGATGGGTGAGGAGGGCTTCTCCTCGGACGCCGCGCTGCTCTACCACGAGCACATCCCGACGGGCATCGTCGCCGCCGAGGCCGTCGAGCGCGAGCCGCTCGACCTCGTCCCGAACCTCCCGCTGCTGCCGCGTCACTACAAGTCGCACGAGCTGAAGACCGGCGGCGACATGGTCGACGGTCGCCAGCTGCTGATGGGCAACGACGACGTCGTCCTCTGGTACGTCGCGGCCGACCAGCCGAGCCCGCTCTACCGCGACGCCGTCGGCGACGAGCTCGTCTACGTCGAGTCCGGCACCGGTGTGCTCGAGTCCGTGTTCGGCCGGCTCGAGGTCGGACAGGGCGACTACGTGCTGATCCCCACGTCCACGACCCACCGCTGGGTGCCGACGGGGGACGAGCCGATGCGCTGCCTCGTCACCTCTGCCTCGGGCCACATCCGGCCCCCGAAGCGCTACCTCTCCGAGCGGGGCCAGTTCCTCGAGCACGCCCCCTACTGCGAGCGGGACCTGCGGACCCCCACCGAGCTCGTCCAGGTCGACGAGCGCGACGTCGAGGTGCTCGTGCGCCACCGCACCGGCTGGACGCGCTTCACCTACGACCACCACCCCTTCGACGTGGTCGGGTGGGACGGCTACCTCTTCCCGTACGCGCTGAACATCCGGGACTTCGAGCCGATCACCGGCCGTATCCACCAGCCGCCGCCGGTGCACCAGACCTTCGCGGGCCCGAACTTCGTCGTGTGCTCGTTCGTGCCGCGGCTGTTCGACTACCACCCCGAGGGCATCCCGGCGCCGTACAACCACGCCAACGTCGACTCCGACGAGGTGCTGTTCTACGTCGGTGGCGACTTCATGAGTCGGAAGGGCTCGGGCATCGACCTCGGGTCGCTGTCGCTGCACCCCGGTGGCTTCACGCACGGGCCGCAGCCGGGCTCGGTCGAGGC